>JAXDMI010001067.1:0-7534 GCA_034666145.1 Myxococcales bacterium
CCCGCCACTTCCGCCCCCGCTCCCGCTCTCGCCCCCGCCCCCGCTCCCGCTCTCGCCCCCGCTCTCGCTCTCGCGCCCGCTCCCGCGTCGACCCGCCCGCGCCGCCGCATCCTCGTCGTCGAAGACAACCCCGACATGGGCCTCCTCCTCATCCGCTCCCTCGGCAGCGCCTATCGCGTGGAGCACGTGACGCGCGTCGCCGATGCCCTCGCGCTCCTCCGCGAAGATCCGCCGACCGCCGTCCTCTCCGACGTCATGCTCCCCGACGGCACCGGCTACGACGTGCTCGCCGCGATCCGCAGTCGTCGCGATCTCGATCGGATGCCGGTGGTGCTGGTGTCGGCGCTCGGCGAGGTCGACGAGCGCGTGCGCGGCCTCTCGGCGGGCGCCGACGACTATGTCGCGAAGCCGTTCGCACCGGAGGAGCTGCGCACGCGCGTCACGTCCGCGATCGAGCGCGCCGACACGTGGGGCCAAGCCCTCGCCGCGCAGCGCGACGCGCTGCTCATGGAAGTCCACGACGGCGTCAGCGCGAGCCTCTCACGTGCGTCGATCCTGCTCTCCGATCTCGAGCCTCATCTCAGCGCCGAGACCATGACGCACGCGCGCGACGCCATCCGCGACGGCCTCGACGAGGTCCGCGCCATCACACGTCTCCTCGCGCCGAAGGCCGCGACGTTCCAGGCGCTCAGCGCGGAGATCCGTCGCGCGATGGGTGACGCCTGTGCTGCCGCACGCCTCGATCTCGAGTTCGACGTCGAGTCCGATCCTCAGCTCGACGCGACGAGCGTGCCCGCCGCGATCGCTCACACGATGCGACGCGCGGCCCGCGAGGCCACCACCAACGCCATCAAGCATGCGAGCGCGAAGAAGCTCGCGTGCCGCGTGTCGGCGACGAAGGATTCGTTCTCGCTCCGCGTCCAGGACGACGGCCGCGGCCTTCCCGAGGCACGCTCCGACGGACAAGGCCTCGGCATCATGAGCCGTCGCGTCGCGCGGGTCGGCGGCACCGTCGAGCACGGGAATCGTGCAGCCGACGCCGGCGGCGGCGCGTACGTCGACGTGCGCCTCCCTCGCCTCCAGCGCTGACTCGCCATCGCATGATCGGCGGGCGGCGGTGCACCGACGGGCGGCAGCGAGCACGTTTCGTCGACGACCAACGTGACCAGCGGCGGCGCATCGCCAGCCTACACCGCCGACTTCGACGTGACGTTCCCGAGCAACTGAGCGCGCTGTCGTTGCTACGCTTGGCGGATGTCGATCCATTCGATCGAGCCGGGTCTCCTCCTGGCAGCGCCGCGCCTCGGTGATCCCAACTTCGAGGGCACCGTGGTCTTGCTCGGCGCGCACGAGGAAGGCGGCTCGATTGGGTGGACCATCAACGGCGACAAGCTCGCCGAGGGCTCGGACATCGTGCGCGCGACCGGGCTCGTCACGAAGGAGGCGACGCTGCCCGCGGTCTTCGATCATCCGGCGCTGAGCGGCGGACCGGTCTCGCCCGAGTCGGTGTGGATCATGTATCGCCGCGCAGAGGGCAGCGAGCTGCTGCCCGGCTCGCTCGCGGTCGGCGACGAGATCGCGGTGACGTCGTCGCTCGAAGCGTTGCGCATGCTGATCGACGGCGGGGGCCCGAAAGAGGTGCGTCTCCTGATCGGCTATGCGGGCTGGGGCCCCGGCCAGCTCGAGCGCGAGGTCTCGAAGGGCGTGTGGCTCCCCGCCGCCGCCGACGCCGATCTCCTCTTCGACACCACCACGTCCACCCTCTGGCAACGCGCCTATTCCCAAGCCATCGGCACGATCCCCGCGGCCTTCGTAGGCACGACGCGCGGCTCCGCCTGACCTCCCGACCCCGGGTCTTTTCGCTCCGCCTGACCCTCGGTCATTTCCCGCCCCAATGACCCTGGGTCCGGAGGCGACAGATGACCCTGGGTCATTTCGCTCCGCCTGACCCTGGGTCATTTCCCGCCCCAATGACCCTGGGTCGGGGGGACGCAACACGCGCGAAACATTCGCGCAAACGGGCGGACACGGCGCATGGGGCATCGTTCGAGGATGGGCCGTGTCGAGTCTCCTGAAGAGTTCACCGCGTCGATGCCGACGTCGTATCGCGAAGGCTTCGACGAGGAGGCGATCGTCGCGCATGCCGGCGTCGCCGCGCGACGCGAAGCGAGCGCCACGCGCGTCGAGATCTGGAAGGATCTTCCGGAGCGGGTGGTCGCCATCTGCATCGTCGCCGACGATCGACCTGGTCTGCTATCGCAGATCAGCGCCGCGCTCGTCGCGCACGAGATCGACGTCGTCACCGCTCACGCCTACTGCCGCACGCGCAACGACGGCACGCAGGAGGCCATCGATCTCCTCTGGATCCGTCGCGTCGCGCGCGCGAACGGCTCGATCGGTCCGATCCGCGCGCGTGACGTCGCCGCCATCGGTGAGATGGTCGACGCGCTCGTGCGCGGCAACGCCAAGCTCGAGCCCGCCGTCGGCTTCGCCCGCGCGCTGCGCACCGCCGCCGCGAACACGCGCGTGCGCTTCGACGACGGCGCCGGTGACGGCACCATGGTGCTGACCATCGAGGCGACCGATCGCCCCGGGCTCCTCCTCGTCGTGACGAAGGCCATCTTCCGCGCCGGCCTCCAGATCCTCGGCCTGCGCGCGACGAGCGAGCAAGGACGCGCCATCGATCGCTTCCATCTCGCCGAGCTCGACGGCAAGCCCCTCCTCCAGGCGCGCTTGCTCACGCTGCAGGTCGAGATCCTGAGCGCCCTCGAAGACGGCGAAGGCGACGCCCCGAGCGAGAGCGAGAGCGAGAGCGAGAGCGAGAGCGAGAGCGAGAGCGAGAGCGAGAGCGAGAGCGAGAGCGAGAGCGTCGAGGCCGTCCTCTGAGTCACGCTACGCCGTAGGCTCGGGCGGTCGCGGACGTCGCAACACCGCCAGCGCGAGCACGACGAGCACGAGCCCGGCGACGATCCGCTCGACAAGGCCGAGCTGCGCGCCAGGCGCGTCCTCGTTGTACGCGTCGAGCGCGCGCGACGGCACGCCGGCATCGGCGAGCGCCTTCAGCCACCGCGGATCGCCCGCGGTGCGCCCGTCGTTCGCGACCGCCACCACGCGCCCAGCCTTGATCGCCTCGAGGATCGATGTCGCCGTGCGCGCGCGGGCGAAGACCAGCGTCCGACACACGCCGAGCCTCGAGCTCCCGTGGAAATCCGAGCTCCCCAGCGCGACGAGCGGGGTCCCAGCGCGGCGCGAAGCCTCCACGAGGAAGTCGCCGTGCTCCTGCACGCGACCCTCGCGGAGGAAGATCGTGGGATGCAGGACCTCCGCGCCGTCGAGCTTCTTCGCGTCCGCGAGCCCGAGCAGCAGCGGCCACGTATCGCGCGTGGGGTGGGCTGCGATGACGATGCCGCCCTGCGCATGCACGTCATCGGCGATGGCCGACAGCGACGCCGTGGGGTCGACACGCCGCTCGAGACCGATGGCGAGGAGATGGTACGCGCGGTTGGTGATCTCCTCCGAGGGCAGCACGACGAGGTCCGGCGCGAGAGTGCGTGCGAGCAGGCGCGTCACCGCACCGCCGAACCACGCGTTGTGCTCGGTGACGGCCACGAAGTCGAGCTGACGGCGATGCGCGAGCAGCGGGATGTCCACCGGCGTCGAGAGCGCGCCTGCGAACGACGTGTGCACGTGCACGTCGCCTTCGAGGACCCAATAGTCGCCGATGCGAGCGGGCGTCCACGCGCGCTCGGTGCCGCGATGGAGCACGCTCGCGACGAGCGAGAGCCCGAGCAGCGCGAGCATCACCCAGAATCGCCCCAACCGAGTCATGGCCGCCCCGGTGGATACGGCAGCAGATCCTGCGCGCGCATGTAGATGCCCACGACCACCGCGATGATCCCGAAGTGCAGCAGGACGCCGACGATCGCCCGCAAGCGACGAGCCGTCCCGCGCTCGGGCGCGACGCCGTCGAACGCACGGAACAGCGCGTACGTGAGGAACATGTTCCACGCCATGCACGCCACCGCGAGCAGGAGCCCGAGGGCCGCGCCGACCTTCAGCGGCAACACCACGACGAGCACCGTGACGCCGACGAAGAAGACCTCGTGCGTGACGAGCGTCAGCGCGAACGGCAGAAGCGTGGCGCGCGCCGAGCGCCGATAGAGCACGCGACCGACGAGCGCCGCCGCGAACGACTGGATCGCGAACGAAGCCGCGAGCAAGAGCACGTTGCCGACGAAGTGCACCGCCAGCAACGTGTCGGCGTAACCGAACGCAACGGCCGCTCCGACGATCGCGGTCGGCGCCGAGAGCGCGCCGAGCACGTCACTCCAGCGCGGCTCGCGAGCAGCGGCGCGCGCGACATGCTCCGCGAGCTCGCGGCCCGGCGCCGCGAGCAGCCGCACGATCTGCGGCGTCCTCTTCGAAGCGAGTGACGGCGGAGCGAGCGATGTCAGAGCGCGGCTAGGCTACAGCGTCTTCAGCGCGGCGATGATGTCCGCCTCGTCGAGGATCCCGGACCAGAAGACATCGCCCGTCTTCTGGACGCTGGCATCGGCAGGCACGCGGCCGGCGCGGATGCCGCGCGCGAGCTGGCGCGCAGAGACGGGACCGACGGTCTCGCCGCCCTCGACGTAGACGAGCCAGATCGGCTGCTCCAGATGAGCCGGATTGCCGAAGCCCTGGTGCGTTTGCTGCGCGTTCATCGTCGTCGTCGCCTCCGGGCGAGAGATTCATCGGGACGGCACGCGCGGGCAAGGGCCGTGATCTCTTAAACGCGTCTCGACGTGCCCCCAAATGCCCAACGATCCAGCATGGGTGGCAAGTTCCAGCGACACCGCGTGTGCCTACACGGCCGGCGCGATCGCGCGTCGAGTAGCATCGGGGATCGATGAGCACGGGCATCGCCGATCTCGCGCCCGGCGCGACGTTCGCGGGGCAGTTCCGCGTCGTGAAGAAGCTCGCGCAGGGCGGCATGGGCGCCGTCTACGTCGCCGAGCAGCTCACCACCGGACGCCAGCGCGCGCTGAAGCTGATGCACCCCGCGCTCGTCAGCAGCCGCGAGCTCCGCGACAAGTTCACGCTCGAGGCCCGCGTCGGCGCGAAGATCGCGAGCGAGCACGTCGTCGAGGTGGTGGCGGCCGGCGTCGATCCTTCCTCGGGCGCACCATGGCTCGCGATGGAGCTCCTCACCGGCGAGGATCTCGCGACGGCGATCAAGAAGCGCGGCGCGTTCGAGGCCAACGAGACCGCCGCCATCCTCGCGCAGATCTGTCACGCGCTCGGCGCCGCGCATCAGGCCGGCATCGTGCATCGCGATCTCAAGCCCGAGAACGTCTTCCTCGCCGAGTCACGGCGCGCGCAGGAGTCGTACACGGTAAAGGTCCTCGATTTCGGCATCGCGAAGGTCCTCGAGGCAGCGCGCGGCAGCAACACGGGCGCCATCGGCTCGCCGCTCTGGATGGCGCCCGAGCAGACCGAGCGCAACGCGGACATCAGTCCCGCGACCGACGTCTGGGCGCTCGCGCTCGTCGCGTTCAGCATGCTCACCGGGCGATCGTTCTGGCTCTCCGCCGACGCGAACGAGATGGCGCTGAGTGCGTTCCTCCGCGAGCTCGTCCTCGAGCCGATCCCCAAGGCGAGCGCGCGCGCCGCCGCGCTCGGCGTCACGCTCACGTTGCCACCGGGTTTCGACGAATGGTTCGAGCGTGCGCTCGTGCGCGATCGCAGCCTTCGTTACGCGAGCGCCGTCGAGGCCTACGCCGCGTTCTGCGAGCGGCTCGGCATCCGCACGCAGCTCTCCGGCACCGGTCCGGTGAAGATGCCCGTGACCAGCACAGGCCCCGTGCAGCCGCGAGACGGCCAGGTCCGCATCGGGAGCGGCGCGCAGGGCGGCGTGCCCGAGACGCCGACCGACGCCGCTCGACTCGCGTCCGCGCGGACCCTCCCGCACGCCGAGACGCCGGCAGACGGCCACCGCCACCGCCACGACCACGAGCACCTCGCTGCCGACGAGGGCGTTCCGCACGCCGTGCCGGTCGAGGGCCCCTCACCGAAGCTCCTCGCGCTCGGCGGCATCGCAGCCGCGGTGGCGATCGCGGTGGGCGCCATCGTCATCCTGCGCGGCGGTCCGTCGCGATCCGCAATGGCGGCGGACGACGCATCCGCCGCGGCTACCGGCCTCCCCTTCTGTCCCAAGGGCATGGTCCGCGTGCCCGGCGCCGACGTCACCATCGGCACGGATCAAGGTCCCAAGGAGGAGCAGCCCGCGCACGCCGTCAAGGTCACTGCATTCTGCATCGATGTCACCGAAGTGAGCGTTGCAGAATACAAGGACTGCGTGGACAAGAAGGGCTGCCCCGGCGGCCACGCGCAGGCCGAATGGGCCGGCATCACGAAGGAAGACCGCGCCGCCTGGAGCGCGTTCTGCAACGAGCCGCGGGCGAATCGCAACGATCATCCGATGAACTGCGTCTCTTTCGACGACGCCGCCGCGTTCTGCACGTGGGCGGGCAAGAAGCTCCCCTCCGAGGAGCAGTGGGAGTACGCCGCGCGTGGAGCCGACAGCCGCGCGTATCCCTGGGGTCACGAGCCGCCGTCGCCCAAGCGCGTGAACGGCTGCGACGAGGGCTGCGCGAAGGCGGCGCGCCGCCAGAGCGAGACCATCGCGCGCAGGCTCGAGGGCGACGACCGCTACGAGTCCACGTCACCGACCGGCGCGTTCCCCGAGGGCGTCAGCGCGTTCGGCTCGTTCGACATGGCCGGCAACGTCGCCGAGTGGGTCGACGCCCCGTATTGCAACTACGGCCAGAACACGTGCGGCACTGCGGCGCGCGTCCTCCGCGGCGGGTCGTGGACGAGCGAGCTCGAGACCGATTTGCGGAGCACGGCGCGCTTCAAAGCGAGCCCCACGGCACGCCAACCCGACGTCGGCTTCCGCTGCGTGAAGTAGCCATTTTTCAGGCACTTCGTGAGCCTCGCTCGAGAGTTGAGGGGTGCAGGCAGCGCACGAGAACTTGTCCCGTTCCGACCGGACCTTGTACCCGCGATGAACAGGGAGGTTCCTATGTTCCGAACGTCAGCAGTACTTCTCGCCTGCACTCTCGTGCTGGCCACCGGGTGTGCGAAGAAGCCCGTCGCCAAGGACGTGGCCCAGGTGAGCACGACCTCCGGCAACCTCGGCAACGTGCGTGTCGACGATCAGCTCGCGAAGCTGTGCAACGTCACGTTCGGCAATGCCGACCGTGCGCCGAAGTTCGACTACGACGAAGCCGCACTCATGCCGCAGGACCGTGACGTCCTCGAGCAGGTCGCCAAGTGCGTCACCACCGGGCCGCTGAAGGGCCGCAAGCTCGCGCTCGTCGGCCGCGCCGATCCGCGTGGCGAGACCGAGTACAACATGGTCCTCGGCGATCACCGAGCCGATGCCGTTCACATCTATCTCGCGCGTCTCGGCGTCGGGACCAACCGCATGTCGAAGACCTCGCGCGGCGAGCTCGACGCGGAAGGCCAGGACGACGACAGCTGGCAGCGCGAT
>JAXDMI010001068.1:0-13425 GCA_034666145.1 Myxococcales bacterium
GTCGCGAGCTGCGGGACGCGTTTCCGGGAGTCGTCTTCAACTTTTCGCAGATGATCGGCGACAACGTCGAGGAGGCGGTCGCTGGGGTGAAGGGCGAGAACTCGGTCAAGGTCTTCGGTCCGGACCTGAACGAGAACGAACGCAGCGCCGATGCCGTCGTCGGGACGCTTGCCGGCATTCGCGGGGTCGCGGACCTCGGGAAGCTCACGAGCCTCGGCCAGCCCGACGTCAGGATCTCGCCCGATCGCAAGGCGTGCGCGCGCTACGGGCTCAACAGCGGCGACGTCGTCGGCGTCGTGCAGACGGCGATCGGCGGTCAGGCGCTGACGCAGCTGTACGAAAGGGAGAAGGCGTTCGACGTCACCATCCGCTGGCTGCCGCCGTACCGCAGCTCACTCGAGGCGATCCGCGAGCTCCTCATCTCGACGCCCGACAACCTCATGGTTCCTCTCGCCCAGATCGCGAAGATCGAGCTCATCGACGGGCCTTCGAACATCTTTCGCGAGGACGGTGAGCGCTACACGCCGGTGAAGTTCTCCGTGCGCGGCCGCGACCTCGAAAGCGCAGTGACCGAGGCGCAGCAGATGGTCCGCGCGAAGCTCCCGCAGGGGTACGGCAAGCGGTTCGAATGGTCCGGTGAGATCAACGAGCTCCGCGAGGCGCAGCACCGGCTCCTCTTCGTCGTACCGATGACGCTGCTGCTCATCGGAGTGCTCGTCTACGCCGCCGTGAAGAGCTGGATCGATCTGCTGATCGTGCTCCTTCACATCCCGCTGGCGTGCACCGGCGCGCTGGTCGCGCTCCTCGTGACGCGTACGAGCTTCTCGGTGTCCGCGGCGATGGGCTTCCTCTCCGTCTTCGGGATCGCCATCCAGGACGCGATCCTCGTCGTCACGTACTTCCATCAGATGCGTTACAAGGAGGGCCTGTCGGTGCGCGAAGCGGCACGAGCGTCCGCCGAGAAACGCTTCCGGCCGGTCCTCATGACGACGCTGGTCGCGATGCTCGGTCTCATGCCCGCGGCTCTCTCGCACGGCATCGGTGCGCAGACCCAGAAGCCGCTCGCCATCGCCGTGATCGGCGGCGCCCTCATGCTGGTGTTGACGACGCGAATCATCCGCCCGCCGCTGCTCATGATGGCGCACGAGTGGTGGGAAGCTCGGCAGGTACGGAGAGGGCGACCCATCGATCCGTTCGCGCCCGACCAGGACGACACGGAAAGCGACGCGGATGCCCGCGCGGGAGACGGGACGCACGTGTAAGCTTCGCGCCCGGAGGATTTCGAGAGATGCGAAACTCACGCTTCGTCGCGCCGGCCGCGTTCCTGCTCTGCGCCGGTCTCGCGCCCGCCTGCGGGACGCCACCGCCCGTCTCGCCGCCGGCGGTGCCCGCGTCTGCGCCGTCGCCTCCGCCCACCACCAACCCCGGGGTCCCGATGAAGTCCGAGAATCCGCTCCTCACCAAGTGGATTGGGCCGTACGGCGGAGTGCCGCCGTTCGCGAAGGTCAAGGTCGAGCAGTTTGCGCCCGCGTTCGACGGCGCGATGGACGCGAAGCGCCGCGAGCTCGCCGCCATCGCCGACAGCAGCGCGCCGCCGACGTTCGAGAACACGATCGCCGCGCTGGAGGACGCGGGACGCACGTTCCACGATCTCGAGGTGGTCTACGACATCTGGTCGTCGACGATGAACGGCCCTGAATTTCAGGCCGTCGAGCGTGCGCTCGCGCCGAAGCTCGCGGCGTTCGAGGACGAGATCACGCAGAACGCGAAGCTCTTCGCGCGCATCGAGGCGGTCTACAGCATGCCGCAGAAGGAGTCGTTGCTCTCGCCCGAGCAAGCGCGGCTCACGTGGCGTCGCTACACGACGTTCGTACGCGCCGGCGCGAAGCTCGATGCGCCTTCGAAGAAGCGAATCGTGGCGATCAACGAGCGCCTCGCATCGCTCTACACCACGTTCAGCCAGAACGTCCTCGCCGACGAGGAGGGCTACGTGCTGTACCTCGACAAGGAGGCCGATCTCGCCGGCCTTCCCGACTCGTTCCGCACCGGCGCCGCTGCTGCCGCGGAGGCCAAGGGGAAGAAGGGCTCGTGGGCGGTGACGAACACGCGCTCCTCGGTGGAGCCGTTCCTCACGTACTCGACGCGCGCCGATCTCCGCGAGAAGGTGTGGACCAGCTTCGTCAATCGCGGTGACAACGGCGACGCGCACGACAACAACAAGCTCATCGCCGAGGTGCTGCGCCTTCGCGCCGAGCGCGCGAAGCTGCTCGGCTATGCGTCGCACGCGCACTGGCGTCTCGAGAACGCGATGGCGAAGACGCCCGAGCGCGCCACCGCGCTGATGGAGGAGGTCTGGAAGCCCGCCGTCGCGCGCGTGCACGAAGAGGTGGCGGACATGCAGGCCATCGCCGACAAGAGCAGCGACAAGCGCAAGATCGCGCCGTGGGACTATCGCTTCTACGCGGAGAAGGTCCGCAAGGCGAAGTACGACCTCGACGAGAACGAGGTGAAGCCGTACCTCCAGCTCGAGAAGCTGCGCGAGGGCATGTTCTGGGTGGCGGGCGAGCTGCTCGGCTTCACGTTCACGCCCATCGATACGACGCAGTCGAGCGTCGAGGTCTATCAGCCCGACGTTCGCGTCTGGGAGGTGAAGGACAAGACCTCCGGCCGGCACGTCGGGCTCTGGTACTTCGATCCGTATGCGCGTCCCGGCAAGAAATCCGGCGCGTGGATGGCGACCTATCGGCGGCAGGAGAAGCTGAAGGGTCCGGTCTCCACCATCGTCAGCAACAACTCGAACTTCGTGAAGGGTAAGGACGGCGCGCCCGTCCTCATCAGCTGGAGCGATGCGCGCACGCTCTTCCACGAATTTGGCCACGCACTTCACGGCCTCTCGTCGGACGTGACCTACCCGAGCCTCGCCGGCACGCAGGTCGCGCGCGACTACGTGGAGTTCCCATCGCAGCTCCTCGAGCACTGGGTGCACACGCCCGAGGTGCTCGAGCGCTTCGCGCTGCACTACCAGACGGGCAAGCCGATCCCGAAGGAGCTCGTCGCCAAGATCGAGAAGGCGAAGACCTTCAACCAGGGCTTCAACACCGTCGAGTACCTGAGCGCGGCGCTCGTCGACATGAAGCTGCACACCGCGGCGGGCGCGAAGGACATCGACCCCGATGCCTTCGAGCGCGACACGCTCAAGGCGATGGGCATGCCGAAGGAGATCGTCATGCGCCATCGCACGCCGCAGTTCAGCCACGTGTTCGCGGGCGACAGCTATTCCGCCGGGTATTACAGCTATCTCTGGGCAGATACGCTGACCGAGGACGCGTTCAACGCGTTCACCGAAGCGAAGGGGCCGTACGACGCGGCCGTCGCCGAGCGGCTGCGCAAGAACGTCTTCGCGACCGGCGACACGATCGATCCGGCGGACGCGTATCGGAGCTTCCGCGGCAAGGATCCCGATACCGGTGCGCTGATGCGCGCGCGCGGCTTCGCGAAGGCGGGCACGAGGCCGCAGCCGAAACACTGAGGTCGGCGAGCGCGGCCATCGCGGGTGTTGTCGCACCGTCGCGTTGGTCCTAGGTTTCCGGTGTGAGCCGGTTCGCCTCGCTGATCGTTGCGTGCGTTGCGCTGTCGGCGTGCATCGACGGCGGCGCAGGTCGCGCACGCTCGCGCTGCGGACGGTCGTATGTCACCGACGTCTACTGGGCGGCGAGCGTCGGCGCAGCGGGCTCGTGGTACGGCAGCACGGGCGTGCCGGACGGCACGGACTACTACGGCGACTGGTACGACCCGGGCGACGCGGCCTACGATCCCGGCACGAACAGCGGCGGCATCGGCCCTGATCCCAACGCCGACGATGGTTCCGGATGGAACCAACCCGACGACAGCTCGTCCGCGGATCCCGGCGCCGATCCGAGCGCCGACCCCGGGTCGTCCGATCCCGGAGCCGCGGACACGTCGGGCGGTGACACGTCGGGCGGTGACACCTCGGGCGGCGACAGCTCCGGCCTGAGCGTCGCGCGTCTCCATCTCCACAGCGCCGCGACCGCCGTCTCTCCTGCGGCTCCGTCCGGCTGCTACGCGTGCACGATGGGATGCCGCACCGACGTCACCGCATCGGCCGCCGGCAGGCAGGCGATCGGCGTGAGCGATACGAGCTACGACGACGCGTGCAGCGCCGCCGTCCACCAGCTCGCGCAATGGTCGCACGACACGCACCGCGAGAAGCTCGGCGTGTGCCAGCGCATCGCCGCCCCGTGAGCGCGAACGACCCAGGGTCGGGAGCTCGAACGACCCAGGGTCGGGAGGTCAGGGCTTCACGAGGAACGTGTAGCGATCGTGGCGCTTCAGCTCCGAGCCGGCGTCTTCCCACTGGTATGCGTAGCGGCCGATGTGACGGAGACGGATGCGCGTGTCGGCGTACACGGAGAAGCCGGACTGGCGCGCGCGCTCGCTGAACGCGAAGTCCTCGGCGAGATACCACGCGCCTTCGGGCGTCTCCTTCACGAGCGGCATGTAATACGGGACCATCGGAGAGCCGAACTGCGCATTGCACGTGGGGAGCGCGAGCTTCTCCTGGACGGTCGCGTAGACGGAGCTGCGCACGAGCGTGAAGCCGCCCGCGGCATACAGGATCTCGAGGAGGCCGCCGCCTTCGCCGAAGACGAGCTCCTCCGTCTCCGGCAGCACTCGGCTGGCGAACGCCCGCGCGCCCTTCTTCGGATAGATCCCGCAGACGATCTCCTTGTCGTGCGAGAGGAGCATGTCGACGTCGGACGGCTCGAATGCGATGTCCGAATCCACCCAGAGCAGCTCGGTGAAACCGTCGCGGAGCGCATCGTGCGCCATCGTGCTCCGCACCTGATCGATCGCCGAAGCACCGCGAAAGATCCGCACCTTGATGCCACGCGCGCGGAGCTTCTGCAGCGACGCCTCGCACTCGGGCTCCATGGCGTTCGCGACCGGCACGAGGGCCACGAGGCTCATTGGCAAGGGCCGGCGCAGGACGCTCCGATCCTGGTCGAGACCGTGCAGTTGACGAAGCCGGCCGTCATCGTGCACTTGCATCGGCAGCAGTCCCCGGGGCCGCCGCCGCATCCGCCGGGCGTCGTGTCACCGTTGCCATTGCTGGGTGCACAGTAGGCGGAGAACCCGCTCTGGTTCGCGCAGAGCGTCCCGGTCGGTCCAGAGTCGCCGCTGTCCGCGTCGGCCCTCGCGTCCGTGACCATCGTAGCGTCGCCGCCGTTGCCGCTGTCGACCACGTCCTCGAACGACATGCCGTCGAGATCGGCGTCGTAGGCGCCGTCCGACGAGCCCGCCTCGTTCCCGCTTCCCGTGCCGGTGCCCGGATGCTCTTGCGGGAGACCGCACGCGCTGTCGTTGCACGTGACGGAGGCGTCGACGCACGACCCCTTGAAGCACGTGCTCGCGGGGTCGCACGCCTGGCCGACGCAGAGCGGATCGAGCTCGACGGGCAGCGTGAGCGACGTGTGATCGAGGAACGAGAAGCTGCGTCGCGCGATGATGCAGCTCTTGACGTTCGCAGGCAGGGCGCACGACGCGGGGTCCGGCGCGGGCATGCCTCCGACGCGGACGCCGGCCGCCACCACGATGGTGCCGCCCGTGCCTCCCGGCGTGACCACCAACGTACCGACGAGGCCGTTCGCGTCGCAATCATGGGTCACGGCTGCGGTGAACTGCTGTTCGAAGCGCGCCTGCGTCGCTTGCTGATCGGCACCGACGACGATCTCGACGCCCGAGAGGTCAGCGCACTTCTCGCCCGTCTTGATGACGACGGTGATCTGCGTCGGCTCGCGACACGACACCGCGACGGCGAGCGACGCCAGCACGACGAACGAGAGCGCGGTCCTTCGTCGCCGTTTCACCCGCTAAAATCTATCACGGCTTCGGATGTGCGAAGAGGAAGTCGATCACGCTCGAGCTGAACGACTTCGACAGCGAAGGGAGATGCGCTCCGCCGGCGATGGTCCACAGCTCGGCATGCCCGCCCGGCTTGCAGGCCGATGCGTACTTCGTGACCGTGGTCTCGGCGCCGGCGAGCTGCGTATCGAGATCGAGTGGCGGCGCCGAGGTGTCGGCTGTGGTGCCGCAGCCGTCGTTGGTCACCCAGTCGGCGACGGTGGTCTTCGCGCTCGGATACGCGTGCGTGCCGATCGAGCCGCCGTCGAAGAGGATGGTGTCGTCGGCGGTGCCATGGATCTGGAGGACGCCGACCGGCGCGCCCGGGGTGCACTTGGCCACGTCCTGGAACGTCGCGCCGGCGAGGCTCGCGATGGCGGCGATCTGATCGGCGTGATCGCACGCCATGCGATAGGACATGAACGCGCCGTTGGAGTGGCCGACGAGGAAGACGCGCTTCGGATCGACGGTGTAGCGAGCCTGGATCTGCTTGATGAGCGAGCTCACGTACGTCGAGTCGTCGACGTTGGTGCCGTACAGATCGCAGCACGCATCGGTGGCGTTCCAGAAGTGTTTTCCGTCCTTGTCGACGGTCCCGTCCGGCGCCGCGAAGAGGAAGCCGCGCGCGTCCGACACCGCCGTCATCCCGAAGTACAGATCCTGGAGCGACCCCGAAGCGCCGTAGCCATGGAGCAGGATGACGAGAGGCGCCGCGACGCCTGCCACGTAGCTGGCCGGGACGTGCACGGTGACGGGACGATCGCCGCCCACGACGGTCGGGTCTCCGCCGTCCTCGCCGGTGCCGGTGCCTCCATCGCCGATGCCGCCGCTCGTCCCGCCGCTACTCGCTGCGCCGCCGTCGGTGGCCGGCGCCCCGGAGCTGCTCGAGCCGCACGCGGCGAGCGTCGACGCGACGAACAAGAACAAGGAGGAGGAGAAGGCGAGGGAAGGGGCGCGCATCCCGGGAGTGTAGCGATCAACGCCGCCGGCGGTGGGTGCCGTCGGCGGGTTGACACGAGACGATCGGTCAACTATCTTCTCCCCATGGGCCGGACCAGCGACGCTCGCGAGCGCTTGATCGAAGCGACGATCGATCTCGTCTGGCCCGCCAGCTACGGAGCGGTCGGCGTCGACGCCATCTGCGACAAGGCCGGCGTGAAGAAGGGCAGCTTCTACCACTTCTTCTCCGGCAAAGATGACCTCATGGTCGCCGCTCTCGACACGCACTGGCAGAACCGCCGCGCCGCTCTCGACCGCACGTTCTCGCCGTCGATCCCGCCGCTCGATCGCCTTCGCGGCTACTTCGCGCACGTCCTCGAGCGACAGACCGGCGTACGCGAGAAATATGGACGCATCCTCGGCTGCTTCCACAACTCCGTGGGCACCGAGTGCATCCAAAGCCTGCCGGAGATCGCGGCGAAGGTGCAGCAAGTCCTCTCCAGCTACCGGAGCTACATCGAGAGCGCGCTGCGTGATGCGCAGGCGGCCGGCGACGTGCGCCCCGGCGATCCCGCGGCTGACGCCAAGACGCTCTTCGCGTTCGTCGAAGGCTCGCTGACCCAGGCGCGCATCCACGACGATCTCGAACCTCTGCGCCGCCTTCCCGAAGGCGGCTTCGCGCTGCTCGGCATCGCCGGGGCCGCTCCTGCCGCTCCTGCAACGGGCGCCAAACGACCTCGCACGGCACCCAAGACCAGCAAGACCAGCAAGACCACCAAGGCCGCGCGCACCTGACGCGCGCGCGTCGGCGACGCGGGCTCTCGTCCCACGCGCCGGTGTCGTCGTTCGCACGTCGCTTACTAGACGAGACGGTCAACTAAACAAGGATTCTCCGATGTGGATCGTTCGCCTCGCCCTCCGGCGGCCTTACACGTTCATCGTCATGGCGCTGCTGCTCGTCCTCTCGGGCGGCTACGTCATTCGCAAGACGCCGACCGACATCCTTCCCGAGGTCGACATCCCCGTCATCAGCGTGGTGTGGACGTACGGCGGCCTGCCTGCCCAGCAGATGGAGCAGCAGATCACGCAGTTCAGCGAGTACTCGCTCGCGGGCAACGTGAGCGACATCAAGACGATCCAGAGCGACAGCTTCGACGGCGTCTCGGTCATCCGTCTCTACCTCCATCCCGGCGCCGACGTCTCGGCGGCGATGGCGCAGGTCACCGCCGCATCGCAGACCATCCTGCGCAGGATGCCCCCGGGAGTCATCCCGCCGATCATCCTTCGCTACACGGCGTCGAGCGTGCCGATCCTCCAGCTCGCGTTCTCGAGCGACACGCTCAGCGAGTCCGAGATCTACGACCACGTGAATCAGCGCGTGCGGACGATGCTCAGCGTCATCCAGGGCACGCGCTTCCCGCTGCCGAGCGGCGGAAAAGCCCGGCAGATCGCGGTCGATCTCGACGAGAGCGCTCTCCGCGCACACGGGCTCTCGCCCGCCGACGTGAACCTGGCCATCAGCGCGCAGAACCTCACGCTGCCCACCGGCGGCGCGAAGATCGGCGATCGCGAGTACCGCGTCAGCCTCAACAGCAGCCCCGAGGCCATCGCCGCGCTGAACGACATCCCCGTTCGTTCCGGATCCGCCACGGGGCGGCCGGTGTACGTCCGCGACGTCGCGCACGTCCACGACGGCTTCGCGGTGCAGACCAACATCGCGCGCCGTGACGGCAAGCGCTCGGTCGTCCTCAGCGTCATGAAGACCGGCGCAGCGTCGACCACCGAGGTGGCGGGCCGCGTGAAGGAGCTCTTGCCCACCATCCGCGCATCGGCGCCGAAGGGCCTCGACGTCGAGCTGCTCTCCGATCAGTCGACGTTCGTGACGCGCGCCATCGACGGCCTCATGGTGGAGGGCGTCATCGCTGCGCTGCTCACGGCGACGATGATCCTGCTGTTTCTAGGCAGCTTGCGCAGCACCATCATCATCGCGGTGAGCATCCCGCTCTCCGTGATCGTGGCGCTCCTCTGCATGCGCGCCCTCGGCGCCACCATCAACGTGATGACGCTGGGCGGGCTCGCGCTCGCGGTCGGCATCCTGGTCGACGACGCCACCGTCGAGATCGAGAACATCCACCGCAACCTCGCGATGGGCAAGCCGCTGACCCGAGCCATCCTCGACGGCGCTCAGCAGATCGCCGTGCCGGCCTTCGTGGCGTCGCTCTGCATCAGCATCGTGTTCGTCTCGGTCGTGTTCCTCGAGGGACCCGCGAAGTTCATCTTCCTGCCCATGGGCATGGCGGTGGCGTTCTCGGTCATGGCCTCGTACCTGCTCTCGCGCACGCTCGTGCCCACGCTCGTGAAGTACCTCCTCGCGGGCGAGGTGCACGCGCACGACGGCAGCACGGTGGGAGCGGCACCGAAGGGCGCGCTCGCTCGCGTGCATCATGCATTCAATGCGCGCTTCGAGCAGGTGCGCGCGCGCTACGTGGGCCTCCTGAGCTGGGCGCTCTCACACCGCAAGACGCTGTTCGCGAGCTTCGGGGTGGCTGTCCTCGCCGCCGCCGCGCTCGTGCCGTTCGTGGGCCGCGACTTCTTCCCGACGGTCGACGCCGGTCAGGTGCGCCTCCACGTGACCGCGCCGCCCGGCACGCGCATCGAGGAGACGGAGCGCTGGTTCTCGCGCGTCGAGGAGAAGATCCGCGACGTGGTCCCCGGCTCGGACCGCGAGAGCATCCTCGACTTCATCGGCACGCCCGGCGGCTACAACCTCTCCATCACCGACAGCAGCAACGTCAGCTCGGCAGACGGCGAGATCCTCATCACGCTCGCGCATCACCGCAAGAAGTCGACCGACAGCATCATCCGCGCTCTCCGTCACGACCTGCCGCGCGACTTCCCCGAGCTGTCGTTCTACTTCCAGCCCGCCGACATGGTGACGCAGATCCTGAACTTCGGCCTGCCCTCGCCGATCGACGTCCAGATCTCCGGGGTGCGCCGCGATCTCACGCTCGCCGCCGCCAAGCAGCTCGAAGGCGAGCTCCGCATGGTGCCGGGTGCCGTCGACGTGCATCTCCACCAGATCGTGAGCGCGCCGCGACTCCACATCGACGTCGATCGGCTGCGCGCCAGCGAGGTGGGGCTCACCGAGCGGGACGTCGCGTCGAACCTGCTGCTCCTCGTGTCGTCGTCGAGCCAGGTCAATCCAACGTTCTGGACCGACGGCGCGACGGGCAACTCGTACCCAGTCGCGCTCCAGGTGCCCGAGTACCGCGTGGACTCGATCGACTCGCTGAACACGCTCTCCATTCCCACGGTACGCGGCGATCAGAAGCTGCTCGTCGATCTCGCGGCCATCCAGCGCAAGACGACGCCCGTCTTCGTCACTCACATGAACATCCAGCCCACGTACGACGTGCGCGCCGACGTCCAGGACGCGGATCTCGGCAAGGTCGTCGCCAGCCTCGACACCATCGTGGAGAAGACGCGCGCGAAGCTCCCGCCCGGCGCGACCATCAACGTGCGCGGTCAGGCCGACAGCATGAAGCAGGGCTTCGCGAGCCTCGGCCTCGGTCTCGCGTTCGCGGCGCTGCTCGTCTACGCGCTCATGGTCGTCAACTTCCAGTCGTGGAAGCTGCCGTTCATCATCCTGATGGCGCTCCCCGGCGCCGGCGTCGGCATCGTCTTCATGCTCTTCGCGACGAGCACGACGTTCAGCATCCCGTCGCTGATGGGCGCGGTGATGAGCATCGGCGTCGCCACCGCCAACTCCATCCTGGTGGTCACGTTCGCCAACGAGCAACGCCTCCACGGAATGAGCGCGCTCGACGCAGCGCTCGAAGCCGGCAGCGTGCGCCTTCGTCCCGTCATGATGACGGCGCTGGCGATGCTCATCGGCATGATCCCGATGTCGCTCGGCATCGGGGAAGGCGGAGAGCAGAACGCTGCGCTCGGTCGCGCGGTGATCGGTGGCCTGATCGGCGCCACCGTAGCCACGCTGGTGTTCGTACCCGTCGTGTACAGCGTGCTCGCCGCGAAGTGGCATGCGCCGGAACGCGACGTCGATCTCGAAGATGCCGGCCCTGCCGGTCATGTGTTGAATGCGCCCGCGGAGGCAACATGAGGACGACGACGAGCTCGGGTTGGAAGGCGATGGGCATTGCAGGCGTCGCGCTGGTGGCAGCGGTCGGCGTGGGGATCGGTCCGCGTCTCCGGCAGCGGGAGGCGCTCGCAGGAGTCGCGAAGGAGCTCGCCGGTCCGCGGCGCGTTCGGGTCGCCGCCGCGCGCGCGGGAGAACCGCGTAGCGAGGTCACGCTGCCGGGGACGTCGGCGCCGTTCCGGACGTCCGTGCTCTACGCAAAGTCGAGCGGGTTCGTGCGAAAGAACCTGGTCGACGTCGGCGATCACGTGAAGGCCGGCCAGCTCCTCGCGGAGATCGATGCGCCCGAGACCGCGGAGGAGATCCGACTCGCGCAGGCGCATCTCGACGAAGCGCAGGCCAATGTCGGCATCGCGCAGAGCACCGCTACACGTGCGGAGACGCTGATGGGCGCGGGCGTGGTATCGCGGCAGCAAGGCGACGACACGCGCGCGCAGGCAAACTCCGCGGTGGCGGCGGTCGCGACGCGCAAGGCGGATCTGCAGCGTCTCGTCGTGCTGCGCGGCTACCAGCAGATCGTCGCGCCGTTCGACGGCATCGTCACGCGTCGAGGCACCGACCCCGGTGCGCTCGTCGGCGCTGCCGGCATGGGCGGCGTGGCGCTCTTCGAGATCTCGGACATCGACATGCTGCGCGTCCTCGTCGACGTGCCCGACGCCTATGCGAGCGACGTGAAGCCCGAGCTCGAGGCGCAGGTGTTCTCGCCGCGCGATCCTGCGGGGAAGGTCTCCGGCAAGGTGGTGCGCACGAGCGGAGTGCTGGAGCAATCGACGCGCACGCTGCGCGCCGAGGTGCACGTGCGTGGCGCAGGTGCCGTGATTCCAGGCGCATTCGTGTACGTGCGCCTGTCCGTTCCGCGACCGCATCCCATGCCCATCATTCCCGCGAGCGCGCTGCTCGTTCGCAAGGAGGGCACGCTCGTCGCGAAGCTCGATCACGGTCACCTCGCGCTCGTACGCGTCACGCTCGGTCGCGATCTCGGAAAAGAGCTCGAGGTCCTCGACGGGCTCGCCACCGGCGATCAGGTGGTGATCAACGCGTCCGACGATCTCGAGAACGGGGCCGTCGTCGAGGTGGTGCCGCCGCCTCCGGCCTGATCGCGGTCACCGGCTTTCACCCCACCGGCTCGCCCTCGAACATCCACGCCAGCGACGACGGAATCGCGACCGGCTGCGCCGGCAACACGGGCCGCACCTTCGACAGCGTGTTCCACACGAGGAAGACCTTGCCGCGATGGCGCGGCTCGGCGAGCAGCGCGCGCATGCCGGCGAGCGCCTTGCCGCTGTACGTCACTTCGCCTGGCGCGCCGGTGAGCACCTCGTTCTGCGCCGCGCCTTCGAGCGCGGCCGGCGTGGGGTAGCCGTAGCCGGGCCCGAGCGCGTCGCCGTAGAGCGAAACGTGCACGCGATGGCGCATGGGCTTCCAGCGGTGATCGCGCGCGGCGAGATGGCGATCGGTGCTCCGGATGACGGCGCCCACCGTGACGCGATTGCAGACGACGGCCGACGTGATGCGTACGCCGATGATCTCGGTGTCCCAACCGAGATGCGCAGCCCCGAGCGCAAGCGCGGCGAGCGTCCCCGAGGACCCGGTGGGAAGCACGATGACGTCGGGACGCGGCATCTCCCCGCGCTCGACTTGCTGCGCGAGCTCCAGCATCGCATCCACGTAACCGAGGTTCGCGAGCGGGCCCGCGGCGCCGGCCATGATGAAGTAGTTGTCGGGGCTGCGCCCGCGCTGCATGGCACGCCAGGCGCGGATGCCGGTCATCACGTAGCCGCCGCCGTACACGACCTCCGCGCCGTTCGCGAGGAAGCCACGCACCGACTCACGCGCGAATCGCGTGACCGGCTGCTCGAAGAGCACGACGCACACCTCGAAGCCGAGCGCGCGCCCGAAGAGCGTCGTCGCCATCGCCTGCGTCGACGCGAGACCGCCCACCGTCACGATCCGCTTCTTGTTTCGCGCCTTGGCGTCGGCGAGCACGTACTCGTAGCGACGCACTTTGTTGCCGCCGTAGAGCGGCGAGACGAGGTCATCGCGCTTCATGAAGACGCCCTCGGTCCGCCCCAGCCACCCGCCGATGGCGTCGCACGGCTCGATCACCGTCGGTACGTGGGCAAGCGGCGTCCAAGGTGTTCGCTTCGCGAGATCAGGCAGCTCGTCGAAGAGGAGGGGCCTCGATCGGTCCGCGGGGATCACCTCGGTCACCTCGCGCATCTCGCGCATCGTAGCTGCAGAAGCTGCGCGTGAGTCGGTGTCGGCACTTCGGCACGCCGGCAGGAGCCGGATGTGGCGCGCGCGCGTGCGAGGTCCCCGTACGGGAGCATTCGCTACAGCGACCACGACGAAATGCCGCAAGGCCTATCTCGCTCGGGATGGGTCGCTAATTGCTTTGGGTACTCCTC
>JAXDMI010001069.1:0-4733 GCA_034666145.1 Myxococcales bacterium
GCGACGCGATCCATCAGGACGGAGGGTACCGGAAAGCGCCGTCAGAACGGCGAGCGATCCAGCAGGTAGCCGAGGCCGCCCACGCGGTACCAGTTGTATCCGTACGGATCCATGACGATGCGATGAACGCCCCGTCCGTCGGCCTCACTATGAGCCTGCGTGAGGAGGTTGATGAGCTTCCGACCGAGCTCGTCGCCGAGGCGTAGCTCGATCTCGATCGCGTCGCCGGTGAGGTTGTGGACGGTCAGCACCGAGTTGTTGCGCCAGCGATAGCGCATGGCGAGCACGCCCTTCTTCTTGGTCTCGAGCACCTCGAAGTCGCCCCAGCCCAGCTCGGGCACCTCCTTGCGCATGCGGATCATGCGCTCCGTCCAGTTGAGGAGTGACTCGGGATCGCGTCGCTGATCGGCGGCGTTGACCTTGTCGTAGCCATACGGGCCCTTGGCGATGACCGGGAGCACGGTCTTCTTCGCGCGCGAGAACCCGGCGTTCGGCTCGGTCGACCACTGCATCGGCGTGCGCCCGCAGTTCCGCTCCTTCAAGCGGAGATCGTCGCCCATGCCGAGCTCGTCGCCGTAGCGGAGCACCGGCGTCCCTGGCAGCGTGAAGAGCAAGCTGTAGGCGAGCTGCAAGCGGCGCTTGTCGCCGTTGAGCATCGGCGCGAGACGGCGGCGGATGCCGCGGTCGTAGAGCTGCATCGACTTCTCCGGCCCCATCTCGTCGAAGACCTTCTGGCGCTGCTCTTCGGTGAGCCTGCCGAGATCGATCTCGTCATGATTGCGCAAGAAATGAGCCCACTGCGCGGATGCCGGGCGCCCGCGCGTCTGCTCCACGGCCTTCGCGAGCGGCCGCGCGTCGCCCGAGGCCATCGCGAAGAACAGATGCTGGTTCACGTGGAAGTTGAACATCATCTGCAAGCGATCGCCGTCGTCGCCGAAGTACTCCATGTTGAGATCCGGCGTGACGTTGGCCTCGGCGAGGATCATCGCGTCGCCGCGGCGCCACTGGAGGAACTCGCGGACGTCGCGGAGCATCGCGTACTTCTCGCGGTGTTGTTTGTCGGCGCCCTTGGACTGGATGACGAACGGCATCGCGTCCATGCGGAAGCCCGACACGCCGAGCTCGAGCCAGAAGCCCATCACCTTGCGGAGCTCCTCCTGCACGGCGGGGTTCGACGTATCGAGGTCGGGTTGGAAGTCGTAGAAGCGGTGGAAGTACCAAGCCTTCGCGCGCTCGTCGTGCGTCCACGTCGACTTCTGGACGCCAGGGAAGACCATCCCCTTGTTCCACTCCTTGGGTCTCGTCTCCGACCACACGTAGTAGTCGCGATACTTCGAGGTCTTGCTCTTCCGCGCGTCGAGGAACCACGGATGCTGATCCGACGTGTGGTTGACGACGAGATCGATGATGACGCGGATGCCGCGCTGATGCGCCTCGTGCGTGAACTGCACGAAGTCGCCGAGCGTCCCGAAGCAGGGATCGACCGCGAAGTAGTCGCTGATGTCGTAGCCGTCGTCCTTGCGCGGCGACTTCTGGAACGGCATCAGCCAAAGGCACGTGATGCCGAGGCCGGCGAGGTAGTCGAGGCGTCGCGTGAGCCCCTCGAAATCGCCGATGCCGTCGGCGTTCGAGTCCATGAACGTGCCCACATGGAGGCAGTAGACGACGGCGTTTTTGTACCAGAGGTCCTTGATCACATGACGCTTCTGGCCCGGTGCCCGCCCGACGTAAACGCAGCGAATCGCCGCAGAAATAGGCGTAACGTTGGGCCTGTCGAGACGGAGAAGCGCGGCCGGAAAACGCCCCAAGCCGCGCGAAACAGGGAACATTAGATCGGTCCCGGGCGTCGGACGTAGCACTCGCCATGAACCGTGACTCTGCAGGCGCGAAGATCGCGGTCGTCGTCGGCATCGGGGCCGTGCTCTTCGGCATCGCCGCGCTCCGCGCGCGTATCGCCGGACCGACCTCGACACCCAAGCGTGATCCGGTGCCCGTGGCGTCGGTCGACTCGCGCACCGAGAAGGCGGAGGTGAAGCCGGCGACGTCGGCAGCCGTCGACGAGAGGCCCGCGGCACCGACCGGGCCGACGCAGGCCGATCGCATCGCGCTGCTCGAGGCATGTGCGGACGGCGACCAGGCGAAGGTCGAGACGCTCGTGAAGAAGGGGGTGAACCTCGACGGCACGCTGAGCAGCGCCGCGAAGTCGGGCAACGCCGCGCTCGTGAGCTGGCTCATCACGCACGGCGTCGATGCCAAGGAGGACGAGGACCTCTCCGTTCCGCCGATCCTGATGGCCGACGCGCATGACGCGGTGGTGGCGATGCTGCTCTCGAAGGGCACGCACGAGCCGACGCTCGCGAAGGCAGTCGCGGTAGGCGCGCCGAAGGCCGTCGTGCGCTTGCTCGGCAAGGGCGCGAGCGCGACGTCGAAGACCGCCGAGGGCGAGCCCGTGCTCATGACGGCGATCCGTGACAACGCCGGCGAGAAGCGTCGCGTGATCGTCGATGCGCTGCTCAAGGGCGGCGCCGACGTGAATGCCAAATACGACGACGACACCCCGCTCGAGCTGGCGATGGGGAGCACGACGCGCGCCGAAGATCAGGAAAAAGCCGGCGATCGCGCGATCGATCTCGTCGGCAAGCTGGTCGCAAAAGGCGCGAAGGTCGACGGCGACGCGCTCGTCACCGCGATGAGCGCCGACGAGGAGAAGCGAGCCGCTCTGCTCGACGTGCTGCTCGCAGGCACGATGGATCGCGGCGCGACGCTGCGCGCCGTGTCGTACGCCGCGGACACGCACGATGCGTCGTCGATCAAGAAGATCGCCGGCAAGGGCGTTGCGTGGACGGCTCTCGACCCGCATGCCACGCCGCCGCTGATGAGCGCGATCGTCGGCAGCGACGTCCCGATCGTGAAGGCGCTGCTCGAGGCCGGCGCGCCGACGGATCGAATGGGTGAAGAGGGCGACACCGCACTGCTCACCGCGGTCGCTGCTGCCGCGGGTGACTCGGAGGAATCGGTCCGCGTCGTTCGCGTGCTGCTCGAGCACGGCGCGAACCCGAACAAGCGCGGTCGCGACGGACGCACGGCGCTCTTCGCGGCGTCGCAGCAGGGAAGCGAGTCACTCGTGGCGCTGCTCGCGAGCAAGGGCGCGCGCATCGACGATGCCGTCGACGGCATGACGCCGATCGAGGCGGCGGACGCGCGCGGTCATGACGGCGTGGTGAAGCTGCTCAAGGGCCGCGGCGCGAAGCGGAAGAAGACCGCCGCGGAGTGAGCCCCGGGCGGACGCCGTGGATCGCCGAAGGCTCTGAGGCGGGGCCCCTCGACTCCACGGGAGCCCGATCGAAGCAGCGGTAATTCCTACACTTTGCGCGTGTAGTATACTGGCACACATATCGCAACCGGCGATGCATGCGCGCATGCGTCCCGTGGATCGTCCTCGTTGCTTCGACGGGTCTCGGAGCGTGCGCCGCGGAGCCAGCCGCCGATGATCCGACGTCCAATGACGTAGCGCCGCTCATCCAATCGAACGTTCGCGTCCTCGATGCGGAGCCTGGCGTCGACCTCGAGCTCCACGGAACCGAGCTCATCGGATCGCGCAATCGCTTCCCGGAGCTCGCGGCGACGGTCGCGGGCGACGTCCTCGTGTCGGGTCGCGCCGCCGGCTTCTTGCGCCGCGTTCGCTCCGTTCGCGTCGACGGCGACAACGTCGTCGCGCAGACCGAGCCCGCGTCGTTCGAGGACGTCTTCAACCAGGTCCATGTCCGCGGCGCGATCAACGGCGACACGTCGACAGCGGGGCAGGCGACGACGCCCGGCATCGGCCCGCGCGGCGTTCGTCTCGAGCTCCCCAAGCTTTCGCTGCAAGGAAAGCGGATCGCGGTCGGGCAGGGCAGCGAGATCGAGATCGTGGACGGCGACTTCGGGTTCCAGCCCGAGCTCGACTTCGATCTCGCGATGCACGGCGGGAAGGTCGATCACATCAAGGTGCTCGCCGCCGGTACGAGCAACGCACGCCTCCATGTGCGCTATCACCTCAGCAAGCCCGCCAACGTGCAGTCCGGCGCGTTCGCGAGCCTGTCCGGCGACGGAAACTCGCTGCTCGAGACACCTCCGTACTACGCGGTCTTCTGGGCGGGATACGTGCCCGTCGTCGTGTCGGTTCGCGCGCGTCTGCTGGCCGGCTTCGAGCTGCTCGTCGGCGGCGAGGTCACGGGAGAGCAGGATGTGAGCGCGGATGGCTCCGTCTCGGCCGGGCTCGAGTATGCCAACGGCGGGTGGCGCGATCTCGCCTCGAAGAGCCTGTCGCTCTCGCACGCGGGCACGACGAGCATCGTGAGCCACTCGGTGAGCGGCGACATCACGCTGACGGCGCGCCTCGACGTGTCGTTCTACGAGCTCGCAGGTCCGTATATCGGTCTCCAGGCTTACGCGGGCGTGAAGCACGTGGGCAACGCCGACACCTCGGGCTGGTTCCTGCAGAGCGGCTTACGCGGCCTCGCAGGCGCCGAGGTCGCCGTCTTCGGAAAGAGCCTCGCCGGGTACCAGTCGGTGCTCTTCGATGTCCACGACGAACGACCGATGCCCTGAGCGCAACAGAGCGTTCCGCCGCACCTCCTTGCAGTCCGTGCCACGCTCCCTACGATGGGAGCTCGATGGATCGGCGACATGCTCTGCGCTGGCTGGCCGCCACGATGACCGTGCCGTTCAGCGCGACCGCAGCCGCATGCAGC
>JAXDMI010001070.1:0-2928 GCA_034666145.1 Myxococcales bacterium
CGAGGAGCCCCGTCCACTGCGAGAACACGAGCGCCTTGTGGCCGTCGGACGCCGCTTCTTCGAGCGCTTCGAGGAGGCGCTCGATCTTCGACGACGACATCGCGTGCTGGCCCGGCACCAGCTCGGGATGACACGCCGCCTGGCGCAAACGGAGCAGCGCTTCGAGCGCCACGAGCACGCTGCCGCCTCCGCCTTGCGCGAGCTTCGCCGCGACGTCCTTCTTCGTCGCGACGCGCACCGCGTCGTAGATGCTGCGCTCCGTCTCGTCGAGCTCGACGTGGAGCACCGCCTCGCTGCGCGGCGGAAGCTCGGGCAGCACCTCACGCTTCATGCGACGAAGCACGAACGGGCGGATCTTCGCGCGCAGGCGCTTCGCCGCGTTCGGCTCGCCGTTGGCGATCGGTCCGTTGTACCGCTCCTGGAAATCGCTCCGCCCACCGAGCAAGCCCGGATTGGCGAAGTGCATGATGCTCCAGAGCTCCTCGAGGCGGTTCTCGACCGGCGTGCCGCTGAGCGCGACGCGGAACTTGCCGCGCAGCTGGAACGCCGCGCGCGCGGTCTGGCTCGTCTCGTTCTTGATGGCCTGCGCCTCGTCGAGCACGACGACGTCCCACTCCTCCTCGGCGAGGTGCGCCACGTCGAGACGGAGCACGGCGTACGTGGTGAGCGTCACGTCGGCGGTGCGATCGAGCTCGCGCTCGGCGCCGTGATAGATCGCCGTCCGCAGGCCGGGACGGAAGCGCGCGATCTCGTCCGCCCAGTTGTAGACTACACTCTTCGGTGAAACGACCAGCGTGCGCCCGCGCAGCGCGCAGATGGTCTGCAGCGTCTTGCCGAGACCCATGTCGTCGGCGAGCACGGCACCGAGCTCCGCGTCGCGCAGGAACGACAGCCAGTCGACGCCGATCTCCTGGTAGTGCCGTAGGCTCGCGTCGAGGTCGGCGGGCAGCTTCACGCGCGGGATGCCGGCGAAGTCCTTCACGAGCGGCGCGAGCTTCTCGACGCTGAGGGGCTTCGGCACGTCGAGCGCCTCGCACAGCGCACCGAGGTCGGGCAGCGCTGCGGTGGCGAGCTTCTTCGTGGTCGTGTCACGGGCGGCGAGAAGATCGGCGACGCGATGACCGTGCTGCTCGAGCCAGCCTGCGGGCAGGGGAGCCCACCCGCCGCCTTCGAGCGGAACGAGATCGAGGCCGTCGCGCCATGCGCGGATCACCGTGGCGGCATCGGCGCGCTTCTTCGGCTCCTTCGTGCTGATCGGCTCGCCGTCGTCGCCGAGATCGGCCGCGTGCTCGAAGACCACGTCGAACGTGCCGTCCTCACTCATCACGAGACGCGGATGCAGCGGCTTGCCCTCGAAGACCGCGCCCGCCTCTTCGCCGCCCGCGCGCCTCTGCCACTCCCGCAGCTTGCTCGCGAACTTGGTGGCGTCGCTGCCGTCGAAGTCGACGCGGCGTCCCGGGATCATGTCGAGCTCGGCGCGAAGACGCTGCACGAGCTGGCGCTCCTCGTCCTTGCGACGCACCGGCACCTGCTTGCCCTTGCCGAGCGCGATGACGTCGTCGCCGTCGACGCGCGCCATCGGCGGATCGCCGTACACGAGGACCGGCAGCACCGAGAGCGTGTGCCCGTGGTGCGAGAGATCCATCGCGATGCGTGGGCGCACGTCGGCGGCGCGGCGCGGCAGCTTCTTCGTGTTGATGTGGACGGTGAGCTTCTTCTCGAGCTCGGGCAGCACCTTCGTGACGAGCTCGGTCTCTTGCGCCTTCGGGAAGACCCGGGCGAGCGGCAGCTTCTCGAGGAACTCGCCGGTGGTCTCGACCTCGGTGAGCGGACGGAGCACGCCGTTCCACCGCACGACGCCCATCGACACCACCTCTTCGATGCCGGGATCCTTCTCGATGCGAAGCGTGAAGCCGCCACCCGGTGCGTCTTCCACGACGGCGCGCGGCAGGAGCGGCTCGCCCGAGACCTTCATGGGAACGCCGTCGAAGAAGACCTCGGCGTCGTTGGAGAGCGCGCGGAACACTTCCGCGACATGACCGGCGGGAACGATCTCGCGCGCCGGCGATCCGACGATGCGATCGACGATGAGATCGTCGTGCGTCGGCTCGAGACCCGCGGGCGCACGGCCTTTGGCGAGGCCCGACGTCAACGTCGCGCCCATCTTCTCTTCACGTCCGCCGGGGTAGATGACGAACCGCTCGAGCGCGAGCCGCCGCTCCTTCTTCGCGAAGCGATAGACGAGACGCAGCCGCGTATCGCTCTCCGCCTGCGCACCGGTTCCCTCGCCCGCATCTCCCGCGTGCAGCGCGATCGTCGCCGCTGCCACGTGCGCGCACGGGTCGGCCTTGCCGCCGCAGTCGCAGGACCACTCTTCGTCCTCGAGGTACAGCGTCACGGTCGGCGCGACGAGGTGGCCCGGCGCGCGGACACGCAGCGTGACTTCCTTTGGCTGCTGCGACGAGCGCGTCACGCACTTCTCGCGAGCGAGCTTCACGCCCTGTCCCCAAACCGCCGGGAAACAAGCTTTACGCACAGCGTCGAGAAAGGACTGCATATGGAAGGGGGGACTCTTTGTATCAGGCAACGGGCCCGGACGCGTGATTTGCGCGCGGCCGGACAGCTGCTAAGGAGGTCCGCGGCGTCGAGCGGGGCGCGCGCACGAGGAGGACGGCTTGAAACGAAGCTTCGGTGTGATTCGGTCCCTCGTGGTCGTCACCTCGCTCGGTTGCGCGGCAAGTGCGTCCAGCGCCTGCGGATCGACGAGCGATACGAGCGGCGCGCCCGCGCCCGTCACGACGACGGCGCCGGCGGCTCCGGCGACCACCGCTGCGGACGAGCTATCGATCGACGAGGTCGCTGTCTACCAGGCGGTCAAGACCACCATCGTCAAGGGCGGCGCCGTCGCCAAGCCGAACGCTCCGATCA
>JAXDMI010001071.1:0-14568 GCA_034666145.1 Myxococcales bacterium
CGACACCTCGCCGTTGAAGTACACGACGTCTTCCGTGAGCATGTCGTACGCCTCGCCGAACGCGGCGACGGCTTCCTCGCCGAACGCCTCCTCGACGACGTCCTCGAGGGACATGCCCTCGATCTCCGCCTCTTCGTCGTCGTAGTCGATGCCGATCCAGTCGGTGTCCGTGGTGAGGAGCTCCTTCATGCCCGCCGAGATCGACTCGCCGTTCGGGAGCACCATCTTCTTGGCCAGCGACGAGGTCAGCGGCTCGGGCGTCGCCAAGAGGCCGCTCGCATTGCCAGATGCCGTCGCCTTCTTCACGAGCTTCGCGCCGCGAAGCACACCGGTGTCTTTTTTCGATGCCATGGCTCGCGACCTTCGGCGAGGTGCGCTCCGGCGTCAACGCGGCGACGCGTCACCCTGCCGGCACCGCTCGGTCACGCTCACTCGAGGCGCATCTTGACGGGCAGCGATTCTTTTCGCATCGCACCGCCGGCATGGGGCCACGATCCCCAGCAATAGACGTCGCGCGCACCGGTGATCGCGCACGAGCTCGAGGAGCCGACGGCAACGTCGACGGCCGACGTCACGTCGCGAACGGGCTCCGGTCCGAGCGCCTCGTAGCCCGTGATGTCGCCGCGTCCGAGCGCACCGTACGAGCCCATGCCCCAGCACGACAGGGTGCCGTCGGTGAGGACCGCGCAGCCATGGGTCTGGGCGAGGCGGACCTTGCGCGCGTGGGTCACGCCCGCGCTCGTGAGCTTCGACGAACGACCGGCCTCACCGGGGAGGAGCGAATAGAGCTCGCCCCAGCACTTCACCTCGCCGCCGGCGATGCCGCAGAACGCGCCGCCGCTCGCGGTCACGCTCTCGATGCCGCCGAGCTCCGGCACCTCGCTCGGGGACGTGTTGTGCGTTGCATGCATCATGTGGTCGTCGCCGAGAAGCGCGCGGCCCCAGCACGTCACACCACGTGCGCGCGTCGCGGCGCAGGTCGTCCAGCCGCCCGGCGCGACGCTGGTGGCGCCCGTCACGCCTTCGACGAGATCGGCCTCGACCAGCTCGTGCGCCGCCGGCAGGTAGTACGTCGAGCCTCCGGTTTGCCCGCCGTCGTTGCGACCCCAGCAGCGCACCGAGCCGTCGACGAGAAGCGCGCACGCCTGGCTGTCGCTCGTGAAGACGCGCTTGGCGCCGCTGACGCCGTTGACGAGCACCGGCTTGTCGCGCCGGCCGTCGCGCAGCTGTGCGCCGAGCTGACCGTACGTGTTGTCGCCGAAGCAGAACACCTTGCCGGCGCGCGTGGCGACGCAGCCGAACGTCGAGCCCAGCGCGAGGCTGATCGCATCGTCGATGCCCTCGAGCGGCGGCGGTGCCGTCAGCGCAACATCGGACGCCGGCGTGTTCGAGCAGTGAACACGACCTGCTGCGCGCACGCAGAGCATCTGCATGTCGATTGCGATCTCGAGCGGCGCGACGTCGTCGACGGCGCCGGCGGGCTCGCCGCTGCTCACGACGCCGGGGCCCGCCGTCGCGGGCGCCGGCGCAACGACGATCGCGCTCGGGTCCGAGGCGCCGCCACGCTGCACGGCGCCACCGCACGCCGTAACGAGCACCGTGCCACCGCACGCCGTCGCGAGCACGAGCACGAGCGCGAGCGCGAGTACGCATGCGAGCACGCACGCTGCTGCTTGACGAGCGCTCAACGCTGCCGCGCTCCCGCGAGATCCACCCGCAAGCGCCGGAGCGCGCTGGTGTTGCCCGCCTCGTCGACCGCCGCGATGCCGAGCCATGCGACCGGTGCCTTCGGGAACGGGAATGCGTGCGGGTCGCAGAGCGAGGTCTGGCCGAGATCGATCCGACCGGCATGCACCGTGGTCAGGGCGGTGGGCGGCCTCTTGGTGTCGATCGCGCCGCTCGCATCGCCGAGCCACACCGCGAAGACGAGCTGCGCATCGCCGCGCCCCGGATCGTCGGCGACGACGCCCTCGATCGTGACCCACGGTCCCGGGACCATGCACATCGAGCCCATCGCGTTGGTGTTCTTGTACGCAATGGCAGGGCCCATCGCGTCGATGCGCGGCGCGGTGGTGTCTTCCGCCCGACCGGTCGTGAACGTGCCGAACACGCGGTTCGGCGGCACCTTCGAGGCATCGACCGTCACCACCTCGTAACGCGTCGAAGGCTCGAGCGGCGCGATCGGCGTCAGCTCCACGAACGACGTCCAGCCACCGGGCGCGATGACGCGCGGCGGGGCGGGGAGCGGTGCGGCTCGACCATGGACGCGAAGGAGCAACGAGCCGGGCGCGGTTCCGGCCGGTACCTCGACACGGACCTTCGTGTTCAACGGTGCGTCGTCGACGCGGTCGGGGCCGAGGAGCGTCGTATCGGGACCACCGCACGAGCAGGCACCGACCTCGCGCTCGGTCGAGACGAGCGCGCCGGAGAGAACCGTGAGCGCCACCGCTGCCGTGCCCAGCGCGCGGACCACGCGCGCGGTCGACTTGTCGGTGAGTCGGCGCGCGGAACGTCGACAATCCATCGCGGCCCTCCCGGTACCAAAAAGTAACACGCGATCCGCTAGAGTTCTTCCCCCCATGGCGGACGCTACGCCCCCCTTCGATCCTGCTCCGCAAATCGCGGAGGAGCTGCGACTCCCACCCGCCGGCGTTCGTGCGGTGACGCGCCTCCTCGGCGAAGGAGCGACGGTCCCGTTCATCGCGCGCTATCGCAAGGAGCAGACGGGCGGCCTCGACGAGGTCGCCATCCGCGCCATCGAGGAGAAGCGTGACTACGTCGTCGAGCTCGAGGACCGCCGGCGCACGATCCTCTCGGCCATCGACGAGCAGGGAAAGCTCACGTCCGAGCTCCGTCGCGCCATCGAGACATGCCGCGCGAAGTCCGAGCTCGAGGACCTCTACCTTCCGTACAAAGCGAAGCGCCGCACGCGCGCCATGATGGCTCGCGAGCGCGGGCTCGAGCCTCTGGCGCGGCGCATCCTCGCGCAACCGACGAGCGGCGACCCGCGAAAGGAGGCGACGCCGTTCGTCGACCCCGCGAAGGACGTGCCCGACGTCGAGGCCGCGCTCGCCGGCGCACGCGACATCGTGGCGGAGATCGTGGCCGAGCGCGCCGACGTCCGCGCGCTGGTCCGGGCTCGCTTCGATCGCGAGGGCGTCGTGGAGACGTCCGCGGTCGCCGCCAAGACCAAGGTGCCCACCAAGTTCGAGGCCTATTACGACTTCCGCGAGCGCGCCAAGACCATCCCTTCGCATCGGTTCCTCGCCATCCTGCGCGGGGAGGAGGAGGGGATTCTGCGCGTGAAGATCCGCGTCGACGAAGACGCGCTCGCGTTCGAGCTCGCAGGCCGCGCAGGCTATCGCCGCGGCGGTCCCTTCGCCGCTCAGATGCAGGAGGCGGTGGTCGACGCCACGAAGCGGCTCCTCATGCCCTCGATCGAGTCCGACATGCGCGGCGATCTCAAGGAGGCCTCCGACGTCGAGGCGGTGAAGATCTTCGCGGAGAACCTCTCGAAGCTGCTGCTCGCACCCCCGCTCGGCCGGCGCGTCGTCCTCGGCATCGATCCCGGCCAGCGCACCGGCTGCAAGTGCGTGGTGGTCGACGACACGGGGAAGCTCCTCGCGCACGCGCTCATCCAGCTCGTCGGTAGCGCCGCCGCGCTCGAGCAAGCGAAGAAGACGCTCGGCGAGCTCCTGCAGAAGCATCGGCCCTTCGCCATCGCCGTGGGCAACGGCACGCACGGTCGCGAGACCGCGGACTTCGCGCGGGACGTCGCGAAGGCGCTCGGCGTCGATGCGCTCGTGGTGCTCGTCAGTGAGTCCGGCGCATCCGTGTATTCTGCAAGCGACGTGGCCCGCGAGGAATTTCCAGACCTCGACCTCACGGTGCGCGGCGCCATCTCCATCGCGCGCCGCCTCCAGGACCCGCTCGCAGAGCTCGTCAAGATCGACCCGAAGGCCATCGGCGTCGGCCAATACCAGCACGACGTGAGACCGGCGCTCCTCCTCCGCAAGCTCGACGAGGTCATCGAGTCCTGCGTCAACGCCGTCGGCGTCGAGCTGAACACCGCGAGCGCGCCGCTGCTCTCGCGCGTGGCAGGCGTCGGTCCGGCGCTCGCGAAGAAGATCGTCGCGTACCGCGAGAAGGCCGGCGCCTTCCGGTCACGCCGCGATCTGCTCCAGGTGGCGGGGCTGGGCCCGAAGGCCTTCGAGCAGGCGGCGGGCTTCGTGCGGATCCGCGGCGCGACGAACCCGCTCGATGCGAGCGCAGTCCATCCCGAGCGCTATCCCCTCGTGGAGCGTATCGCGAAGGACGCCGGCGTCGACGTCCGCGCGCTCGTCGGCAACGAGGCGCTCGCGGCGAAGATCCCGTGGTCGAAGTACGTCGCCGGCGACGTCGGCCTGCCGACGCTCGAGGACATCCGCCGCGAGGTGGCGAAGCCCGGGCGCGACCCTCGTGACTCGTTCGAGGCCCCGACGTTCCGTGACGACGTGCGGAAGATCGAGGACGTGAAGATCGGCATGGAGCTCGAAGGCAGCGTCACGAACGTCACGGCCTTCGGTGCGTTCGTCGACATCGGAGTCCATCAAGACGGCCTCGTGCACGTCTCGCAGCTCTCCGACCGCTTCGTGAAGGATCCGCACGCCGTGGTCCGCGTCGGCGATCGCATCAAGGTGCGCGTCCTCGAGGTGGATCTCGCGCGAAAGCGGATCTCGCTCAGCGCGAAGACAGCGACGAAGTGACCGCTACTTCGTGACGCCTTCGCAGCCGACGAGGCCGCGATCGAAGCAGTGGGTCTTCATGCAGGTGCGCGTTCGCTCGCGTCCGTAATCGGTCATGCCGGAGAGCAGCTGCCGGCACTCCGCCATCGACGGCGCCACCGGAGAAGTCCCACAGCCTTCGACGATGGCCTGACAGATCGATGCGACGGACTTCGCACCATCGGCCGCGGTCGTCGTCGTCGTCGCAGCAGGCATCGCGTTCGCGCCCGCGTTCGCGTTCGCGTTCCCGCCCGCGCCCGCGTTCGCGCCCTCGCGCTCGGGACACGCATTCATGAACGCGAGGTGCCCGCACAGGTACACACGCGCAGGATCGCATCGCTCCTGCGGCGTCAGCTTGTTCAAGCAAGCGACGGCGGCGGCGGCGACCTTCGGCTTCATGGCTTGCTTCAGCTCGCCGCAGCGAACGTTCGCGAAGCTCCCGCAGCCGCCCTCCACCGTCGGGTAGCCAGGCGGCGGACACTCGCCGACCGTCGCGACCGAGTCGTCGCAGACCGGCGCTGCGGGGACGGGTGCTGTGACGGGCGTCGGAGCAGCAGCGACCAGCGGCGCAGCGTCGGCAACGGCCGTCGGGTGAGGCGGCTCCGGCGTGGGCTCGGGCGTGCGACCGCGCCACCTGTCGAGCTCCGGGAACCAGTGCCTCTCCGCCGCGACGTACCCGCCGGTGGCTCCGATGGCGAGCGTGCTCACCAGCAGAAGGAACGTGCCGCGCTCGATGTTCACTACGAAGGCGTAGCACGTATCGAAACGAGCGCTCCCGACGCGAGCTGGCGAAGGTCAGTGCAGCATCTCGCGCCGACTCACGCTCAGCTCGAAATCGCGCAGCACGTCCTCTGCGGGGCGCTCGCCGGTGAGCTGATGCACCTGGCCTTGATGTGTGACGACGACCGGACCTGTCTTTCCGATCGCATGCGAGACGTCGCCGGTCTCGAGATACGCGCGCGATTCGTAGAAGAAGATCCAGCCGCAGCGGCGGCATTGCGTCAGCTCGTCGATGAGGAGGAGCTCCTCGCGAGTGCGACCCGTGAGCCGAGCGACACATTCGAGGGCAAGGCTCTTCGCCTTGTTCATCGTCATCATTTGAGATTGCTCCGGAGGAGGGACGGGTCGGTCCTGCTCCCTCGGCCGCTCGCGGATTTGGTTGCGTGGCTTGCGCGGGATTTCGCGCAAGGAACGCTCCGGGGGCTCAGACGACGTAGTCGAGGAGCTGCAGGCGGACGCTGTAGTCGTCGAGCTTCGCCTTGAATTCGTCGACGAGCGTGTCGAGCTTCACGACGACGGCGCCGTTGTCCTCGCGGAGGACGGTGCCGCTCACGAGGATCTCCGACGTGGGCATCACGAGGACGCCGGCCCAGTAGCTCGGATCGCTCGTGAGGTCCGCGGTGTTGCCCTCGATCTTCAGGTAGCCCTCGCTGACCTCGACGACCTGCGCGAGGCGACCGCTGTCGAGACGGATCTGCGCGGGGAAGCCGGCGGTCGGCGACACGCGGTAGTTGGCGCGACGGTTGTTGTCGATGAGCTGATCGAGCGACTCGAAGAGGGGCTTCGAGATCTCGCTCTCTGCGGCTGCGAGCACCGTCTCGCGCATGGCCTTCATGGCCTTCTGCGTGCGGATGATGTTCGCGCGCATCTCGCCGAGGCGGCGGCGGTCGCGCCGCACCTTGTCACTCACGACGCCGAGGAGGTTCTTGTAGAACGCGAGGCCGATGTCGGCGTTCGCATCGAAGAACCCGAGCAGATCACCGACGGGGACGGTGAGTACCTCGACGTCGGTGGTGGCCGTGGCCGTCGTGCTGCGCGGGATCCCGGTGAGCGCACCGAGCTCGCCGAGCGGCGACACGGGGCGGAGATCGAACTTGGTGGTCGGTGACTCCTCGAGGCAGACCTCACCCTTCGTGAGGAGCTCGAAGTGCGTGGCGACGTCTCCGGCCTTGAAGAGCGTCGTGCCCGCTTTGTGCGAGACCGGCTGAAAAGCGGCGACGAGCTCGCCGAGGCGGGCCTCGGGCACGCCCTGGAACAGCGGCAGGGTCTTCAGAGAGTTGACGATCGTCACGGGCACATCCTCCTCGCGGAACTCCGCAAGGGGCCACCCTAATAGGCTTACGTGGGCTGACAAGAGGTGCGGCGGGCCCCTCCGAAAAAACTACTTCGGTTCCTTCTTGGGCAGGCCGGGCGGCTCGAACGTCGTCAGCACCTGGAACGTGTCGTTGATGGTCTCGCCCGTCGCCGGACGCGAGAGCCCGCCCCCGACACCGGCGACCACCACGGTGATGTTGTCCTTGCCGCCGCGCTCGTTGGCGAGATCGACGAGCTGCTTGACCGCGACTTCGGGCCTGCCCGATGCGAGGACCACGTCGCGGATCTCGTCGTCGTGCACGAAGCCGGTGAGGCCGTCGGAGCAGAGGACGAAGCAGTCGCGATCGCGGAGCTCGAGCTTCGCCATGGCCACCTTCACGTTGGGCTGATTGCCCATCGCCTGGAGGATGACGTTGCGGATGGGGGAGTGCTCGGCCTGATCCGGCTCGATGATGCCGGTATCGACGAGCATCTGCACCATGCTCTGGTCGTGCGTGAGCTGGCACACCTTGCCTTCGCGAATGAGGTAGGCACGTGAATCGCCGACCTCCGCGATGAACGCTTGCCCGGCGTGGACGAAGACCGCGGTCAGCGTCGCGCCCATCTTCTTCGCTTCGCGCTTGGCCGTGTCCCACACCGCACGGTGGGCTTGCTGGATGGCTTGCTCCATCAGCGCGTCGCGCCGGCTCTCCGGCGGGGCGTCCTTCATCGCGCGGGTGAGCGTCTCGACGACGAGCGCGCTCGCTACCTCGCCGGCCTGGGCACCCCCCATGCCGTCGGAGACCGCGAGCAGGACGCCACGTTCGCCGACATCGAAGCGCGCATGAGGCACGCCGTCGAGCAGCGTGCCGCCCGTGAGGTCGGCCACGACGAACGCGTCCTCGTTCTTCTCGCGCACCTTACCGATGTCGGTCTGGCCCGCGACGCTGAGGTAGAACGGGGCGGTCGCCGCGCCGGTCGCGTCAGCGGTGGCGTGCGTGGCGGAGGTGGGGTCGCTCGGCTTTGCGTCGGTCACGTGGAGAGGAGTAGCGGCCATTGGGGCACCTCGGGAAGCTCGACTTCATGGTCGTGGAGAGCAACCTCCGTTCCTCGGCTTTTTACCGACGGATCGTGGGGGTGGTCGACGGGGGTGCCGTGGCGAATCGTCCCACGAGCGAGGCGTGCTGGAGCGGCGACGCGACCTCACGAGAGGAGCATCTCGACGTCGTCGACGGAGAGAGAGCCGAGGCGCGGGCCCTCGGTCTCGCTGAAGACCGCGCTCACGAGGTTCCGCTTCTTCTCCTGGAGCTCGGCGACGCGCTCCTCGATCGTGCCCTGGCAGAGGAGTCGATACGCGACGACCGTCTTGGTCTGCCCCATGCGGTGGGCCCGATCGACGGCCTGCGCCTCCGCTGCGGGGTTCCACCACGGATCGAGGATGAACACGTACTCGGCCGCGGTCAGGTTGAGCCCCACCCCGCCCGCCTTCAAGCTCACGAGGAAGACGTTGCAGGTGGGGTCGTGCTGGAAGCGCTCGACGAGCGCCTGCCGGTTCGTGCTCGACCCGTCGAGCCGAGCGAAGCGAATGCCCCGTGCGTCGAGATCGGCTCCCACGATGTCGAGGAGCCTGGTGAACTGCGAGAACACGATGGCCTTCTTTCTCTCGGCCACGATGGGCTCGAGCAGCTCGCGGAGGACATCGAGCTTGGCGCTGGATCGCCCTGCGAGCTCGGGATCGACGAGCCCCGGGTGACACGCGATCTGGCGCAGTCGCAGGAGCGCCTCGAGGACGTGGAAGCGGCACGCATCCAGTCCCTCCTCGTCGATCTCGTGGCGGAGGATGGCCTGGTAGTGACGCTTGACGCGATCGTAGATGGAGCGCTGCGCGCTCTCCATTTCGCAGACGATCGTCTGATCGATCCGCGGCGGTAGCTCGGAGAGCACGTCGGACTTGCGCCGTCGGAGCACGAAGGGCCGGAGACCACGACCGAGGCGCGAGCCTTGTTCGGGCGTGATCTCGAGGCACGCTCGCGCCATGCGCCGGACCTGCGGACCGAACATCCCCGGGTTCAGGAAATCGAACAGCGACGTGAGCTCGCCGAGATGGTTCTCGACGGGCGTGCCGGTCAACGCAAGGCGGTGTCGCGAGCAGAGGCCGCGCACCGCCTGGGTCGTGCTCGCGCCGGCGTTCTTGATGGCGTGCGCTTCATCGAGGACCACGTAGTCGAACGGACGCTTCGCGAGGTCGGCCGCACGACGGCGTACGATGCCGTAGGTCGTCACGAGGACATCGGCGGCGCGCGTTTCGTCGTCGGTGGTCCCGCTCCTCAGCTCCTCGACGCGAAGGGACGGCGCGAACTTCTTCGCTTCGGCGATCCAGTTGTAGACGACCGAGCGCGGCGCGACGACGAGCGACGTCGTGTCGTCGCGCGCACGCCCTTGCCGTGCCACGAGCAGCGCGAGCACTTGGATGGTCTTGCCGAGGCCCATGTCGTCGGCGAGGCAGCCGGAGAGGCCGAGACCTTCGAGCCACTGCATCCACGCGAGACCGGCGCGCTGGTAGTCGCGTAGCTCTCCGCGGAAGCTCGGCGGCGCCGTCGCGAGCGGGAGCTCGAGTCCCTGCCCGAGCTGCCTCCGCAGCAATGCGACCGGGCCGTGCCAGGCGATCGCTTCGCCCTCGTCGCCGAGCATCGCGTCGACCAGCGCGAGCTGCGCGGGCCGGAAACGCAGGCGGATCGCATCGCCCTCGGCGGACTCCGACGAGAGCTCCAGCACCCGACCGACGCGCGCCAGCCACTCGTCGGGGAGGATGCCGACGCTTCCGTCGCCGAGGCGCACGAGCCTCTCGCCGCGCTTCGCCGCTTCGAGCAGCGCCGGCGCCGGCGCGTAGTGCCCGCCGAACTCCACGGTGCCGCGCACATCGAACCAGTCGATGTTCGAAGACACCGAGAGCGACGACGTCGTTGCCGCGCGATGCAGCACGCCATCGGCCTCGACCACGAAGTGCTCCGGCGGCAACGCGAGGATGGCGCTCGTGAGACGCGTCGGGGCGATCTTCAAGGCGCCCGCACGTGCGCTGCGGTTTGTCGAGAAGCCGGCGCTGATCAGCCGAGCCACGGCCGCTTGTTCGGCGTCGCGATCCCGAACGAGGATTCGCCGCGCCGCCGTCTCGACGACGAGCGCGCCGCGATCGCGCCACGCCGCGACGGCGCCGCCCTCGTAGGCGAAGAACACGTCGGCCTGGAGAGATCGCGGTGGGGCCACCCCATCGCCGTCGGGGCGTCGGACGTGCACCCGCGTTCGAAAACCCGCGCCATGAGTGAGCGCGAAGGACGGCGGGAGCTCGAACAGCTCGGGTCGCGACTTGGTCACGAGATCGCGAAGGAAACGGAGCGCGTCCTCGGGCGGAACGACGAGCTCGTTGCCTTGCTTTCGTAGGGCCGTCACCCAGCGCAGGGGTGCGTCGCGCTCGACCCGCAGCGCGCGCGAGCCGACGAATGCGAGACCGTCGTGATAGATGGCGCTCATCTCGTCGAGCGGAATGGTCTCGTCGCCCCGACGCAGCTCGCCGTGCACCACGAGCTCACCGAGGCTCGCCTCCGCCGCGCTGCCCTCTGCGATCACGATCACCAGTCGAAATGGCTCGCTGTCGTCGAAGGCCAGCGGCTCCGGCGGCCTGTCGTAGCGATGCAGCACCTCGGCGAGCCCCGTGCGTGCGAGGGCCGCGACATGCTGCGGTGTGCTCAGCCCACGTTCGCCAGGCTCGTCATGGCCGTCGCGGCGGAACGTGGTCTGCGCGTGATGACCGGCGTACGTCGATGCGTAGGTATCGACGACGAGCCCCGAGTACGGCGTGCTGCCTGGTAGATCGATGCGCCAGCGAGGCTCTTCGCGCGCGAGGTCGGCGGGTTCGGCGTCCGTCGTCGCGTGGATCTCGAGAAGGCCGCGATCGCGTGCGGCGCTCGACAGGTGCCCGCGGCGTTCTGCGATGCGCAGGACCGCCCAGACGTGCTTGCAGAGACGGCGTGCGCCCCGCGCATGGCCGCACGAGCAAGTGCACGCGATCGAGCCGCTGCCTCGAATGCCCCGCGTGTAACGCAGGCTCACGTCGTACAGCTGCGAGCCTCGCACGTGCGCCGCCACGCGGTTCGCGTCCCCGTAGCGGATGGTGATCGCGCCGCGGAGCGCATAGAGATCGCCGCGCGCCACGACGAGCGGGTCGAAGCGAGGGCGCAGCCGGTCGCTGGAGGGCACGTGCTCCGAGGACGGAAGGCTGGTCATGCCGCGCCGTGAGCAGGCGGCGTGCCGGCGAGCCGATCACGGAATCACGATGAAATTTCGTCGTGACCCTATGTCCCGGACAGATCGCGGCCCGTCCGCGGACACTGCCTAGAGATACGTCGCCGCCCGGCGTAGCGCCGCCGCTGCCTCCGACCCGTGCGCCACCTTCTCGTGCGCGACCATCATGCGGACGAGGTCCTTCGTCTCGGCGAAGCGCTCGAGATCGCGCCGGAACGCCGCCTTGTCGTCGACGAAGAGGAGCTTCGCGAGCCGCGAGACACGCGGTCCCGGCGCGGACCCGAGCACCGACGTGAAGAGGAAGCCGAGAACGTCGCGCTTCCGGTCCATGTTGAAGACAGAGTCGTTGAAGACGAGCGTGGTCCCGTCCTCGGACTTCACGATCATCACGCCTTCCTGCTCCTTCACGCCGTGCAGCATCTCGAGCCGCACGGCGTCGTCAGCCGGAAAATCCTCGTAGGTGCCGTCGACCGGCACCTTCTCGGCGATCGCCTCGCGCCCGCCGCGCGGCGCGTACACGCGCAGCGAGGGATACCTCTTCTTGTAGGCGGGGGCATCGAGTCGGTGCCCTTTGTTCGGCACCACGAGGAAGGCCGGCTCGCCAAGCGCCTCGAGGTCGCGCATCCCGTCCTCCGTCATCGCGATGGCGCTATGGATGACGAGCTTTCCGTCGGTTCGCCGCGCCACGCTCATCACGCGCTTCAGCGTCATGCCCGGCAACGAACCTTGGACCCACCAGAGGTTCTCGGCGAGCTTCTCGATCGGGCCGTGCGGACGGACGTTCCAGTCGTCGCTGCGCTTGGTGCTCATGGCGCGGAGGGTAGGGGCTGAATTTCCGGGGCGCCAGGGCCGTTGTGCATCGCGGAGCCACCTTGCGCAAGAACCCCGCTTTCCCGGTCGTCGCCTCTTTCGTCTTCCTCGCCGCATCCGGCGTCATGGCGTGCAACACCGCGCACCCGACGGCCACGAGCGGAGGCTCCGGGACCTTCGCCGGGACGTCGCCGCCGACGGCGGGCACCGTCTCGGTGTCCTCGAGCACGGGCACGAGCGCGGAAGCGGGAGCTGGCACCGACGCAGGCGCAGCTGCCTCGAGCTCCTCGAGTGACGGCGGCGACGCCGCTGCGATGCCGCCCGCGCCGATCGACGCGCCGCCGCGCCCGCAGACGCACACCGACGACCTGTGCAACGTCTCGCCGATCGCTTGGTGGTCGACGGGCGCGGCCGTCGATCCGACCGTCGTTACGCCCGAGCTCGCGACGGCGTTGAACGCGCTCTTCGGGCTGCCGAACGCACACCCGATCACGCTCGCCGGTTACATCGCCGCCGAAGGAGGCAGCGAGCCTGCCGGCTGGCGCTTCAAGGCGACCGCATCGCTCACCAACGGCATCGGCCAGCAGTACTTCCCGTTCGATCACGCCGCCACGTCCGTGACGGCGGCGCGCACCGCCACCGAGGTCGGCACCGGCGAGCACGAAGCGTCCGCGTGGATGCATGTCGTCGACGGCGCCGGCGCGGACGTCTGGCTGCCGCTCCTGGACGTCGATGTCCACGCCACCGTTCCGGATTCGTACTGCGCGCATCTCGGCGGCGGAGTCCTGACGGCGACGCTCGCCCACACCGCGAGCGCCATTTCCATGACGCTCGTCGACGGATCCCTGACGAATCTGGCTGGCCTACTCGGTGCAGAAGGAGCTGCGGGGGGCTGGCCCCTCCGCCTGACCTTCGAAGCCGAGAAAGTGCAGATATCGCTCAAATGAAACGCACATGGTTGTTCCTCGGGCCGGTGGCCCTCGTCGTGGCGACCCTCGGGATCGTCGCCTGCTCTTCACCGGACCTTGCGACAGCCTCCGTGGGGACGACCCTCGGCCTCGGGACCGACCCGCAGACCGGAACGTGCAGCACGCCGAGCGAAGGCTGCGCGTGCCCGACGCCCGGTGAGGTCGTCGCGTGCGGCGAGGTGCAGTCCGAGACCGCCGACGGCCGCGTGACGTGTGCGATGGGCGAGCGCCGCTGCGCAGCCGGCACGTGGACGCGCTGCGATGCGCTCGACAAGATCACGTCGCTCAGCCCGCAGGGCCTCACGTTCGGGACCGGCGCTCCGGCGAGCGGCCCGGACACGTGCAGCAAGTGCGACCCGTACTGTCGTCAGACCGCGCAGGCCGTCGCCGACGGCGGCGCGACGTCCGCGGACGCCGGCTATTATTTCTACGACGCCAAGATCGACGGCCCGCCTGGCGCGCCCGTCACGACCATCCTCGCGGACGCCGGCATCTCGCTCGACGGAGCCATCTATCACGAGCTCACGCCCACCCAGACCGTGGGCGACGGGCTGAACGTGACGACGAGCATCAACTCCGTCGACGTCTACTTCATGCTGAACTCGACGACGTCCGCGTCGACGTCGATCTCGCAGCTCGCCGCGCAGATCCCGACCGTCGTGAGCACGATGCAGTCGACCATCCCCAATGCCGCGTTCGGCCTCGGTCGCTTCACCAACTACCAGGCGTGGCCCTACGCGTCGCAGTCGAGCGGCAACACCGTCTACACGAACATGCAGAGCATCTCGACGACGGCGTCGAGCACGGTCACGAAGATCCAGGCGATGCCCGCGAACACGGGCAGCATCTGCGGCTCGGGTGGCTGCTTCCAGAACACGCCGTACGTCACCGCGCAGTCGACGATGACGGCGCTGTACGCGATGGCCACGAACCAGCCGCTCTACGGTTGGGCGTCGTTCACGTTCCCGAGCGCCGTGCAGACCGACTGGTGGTGGAACGTCGCGAGCTACTACGGCCAGCGCAGCGACGCTTCCGCAGCGCCCTTCTACGCGGCCAACACGGGATGTGCGGCCGGCACCGTCGGCGCCCCGTGCTTCCGCGCGAACGCGTTCCACATCGTCATGCTCTTGCAGGACGCACCCGCGCAGAACGGGCCCGCCGGATCGTTCCCGTACTACCAGATGAAGCCGCAGTATTTCCCGTGGAACCTGACGGCCGACTACACCACCGAGAACAGCTGGTACTGGTACAACTCCGCGTCGCTCGGTGGCACGCCGGCCGCGCCGAGGCTCCCCGTCACCAACGCGGCGACGCAGGCGCTCTCTCTCACGACCGCGCAGGTCGGCAAGCCGCAGGTGCAGACCGGCAACGTCGTGGGCAAGACGAGTCGCTACCAGATCGACGCGACGACGGTCTACGACGCGTCCGCGAAGATGAAGTGCACGCTCAACGGCACGAACATCGGCACGGGGCCGGACGTCTCGTGGGACTTCACCGTGACGAGCTCGACGCGCTACGGGTTCGATACCGTCGGCTCTTCGTACGACACGGTGCTGTACGTCGTGGACCGCAACACCAACAACGTGATGGCGTGCGCCGACGACAGCTTCCCCTGGCTCAGCGCTCAGGCCACCACCGGCATCACGGCAGCGGTG
>JAXDMI010001072.1:0-3278 GCA_034666145.1 Myxococcales bacterium
ATCGGTCCGATCTCGACCGCCGAGATCGATCACAAAGCCGTGCTCGTCTACACGGTGAACGCCGCGACCGGAGCCGTCACCGGGCCGGGCGCCTCGTTCCTCACCGAGCTCGATCTCACCGACGTGCCGGACGGGATCGCGGTCGACGTCGGCGGCAACCTCTGGATCGCGGAGGCCGCGGCGAACAACGTCGCGAGCGGACGCATCGAGATCTTCTCGCCCGCGAAGAAGAAGCTCGGCACCATCCCGTTCCCCGGACAGCGCCCCACCGGCGTCGCGTTCGGTGGAGCGGACGGCACCAAGCTGTTCGTGACGACGGAGGCGAGCACCAGCGGCGGCACCAACGCCGGCGTGTTCACCTTCGTGAGCCGCTGCGCCGGCATCAAGTGAGGCTCCTCACGTGATCCGTACGATCCGCGCTCCTCGCGCGGATCGGGCGTGACGTTTCAGGGCGAAGGCGGCGCGGGAGGCGCGCCGCTGTAGCCCAGGAACGTCACGTCGTCGTACAGCTTGTCGCCGTTTCCGAAGGCGCACGTCACTTCACCCTCGGGCGTCGCGAACCCGAAGCCGCTCGAGCGGAGGGGCGGCGCGTTCGCGAGATCGAGCTTCGTCCACGCTTCGTGGCCCGGCTCGAGATCGAGCACGTAGAGCCCGGGCTGGCTCGTCATGGCGTCGCTGGTTCCGCCGTAGATGAAGAGCCTGCGGCCCGCGGGGTCCGGCATGCTGCAGCCGTTGCGACGCCCCTTTGGTGCGTCACCGGTCGGCGCGAGCTTCGTCCAGGTCGGCGTGGTCGCCGCGAGGTCGAGCGCCCACGCATCCTGCGCGGCGTTCACCGGGTCCGTGTTGTCGACGGGGAATTGCGCGCCGCTCCACACCACGAGGCGGCGTGAGGGCTCGTCGAACGCCGTGAAGGAGCCGTAGCGCGGGGTCGGTGCCTTGCTCGTCTTCAGCGCCGTCCACGTCGCGGTGTCGCCGGTGACCTTCACCGACCACGTGTCGGCGAGCGCCGCCTGCGACGGCTTCGTCTTGATGCCGCCGAACACGATGAGCTGCTCGCCCTTCGCGTCGTACGCGACGGTGTGAAGCTCACGGGCCGGACCGGCTCCCACGCTCGTCAGGCGCGTGAACGTGTGCGCGGTGTCCGCGAGATCGACGCGATAGATGTCGCCGTCGTCGGCGGCCGTCGTGTTGAAGCCGATGTAGCCGCCGTAGAGATAGAACTTCTTCGTGCCCGGGATCTGCGCGGCGCGGCGCGAGCCGCCGGGGACGGGGAGGTCGCCCGTCGGTGTCCAGCTGGCCCATGCTCCGCTCGCGACGTCGAGGCGCCAGCCATCGGCGAGCGGCGTGAGCTGCGGGCTGTATCCGCTGCCCTGGAAGAGAAATGCAGCGTGCGCATCGGCGTCGTAGAGGAACACGCCGTGCTCGCGCGTCTGCGGTCCCGCCGGCGCGGTCCACGAGAGGTGCTTCTGCCAACCGAGCTTGTGCACGTCGAGCGCGATCGCCTTGGCGACGTGCTGGCCGGCTGCGTCGGTGAATTCGACGCTCGTCGCCGGCATCGCCGACGGTTGCAGCGCATAGCCGGGCCGGATGACCAGCGTGCCGTGCCAGAGGCCGTCCGTGCTCGGCGTCGCGTCGGCGACGATCTCGGTGACGACGGCGGGGTCGGCGTTGGTGCTGGTCACGACGAGCGTCGTCGGATCGCTCGTGCGGATCGCGATCGGCACCGATGCCACGCGTCCGTCGTAGACCGTGACCTGGTCCGGGGCGCCTTCCCAGATCGGCGCCGCGGGTGCGGACGGTGCCGGCGCGGGGGACGACGACGTGGACGAGGAGCACGATGCCGTCAGCGCGCACGCAGCAGCGAGCGAAGCGAGGGCCGAGGAGCGAGCGAGCGAACGAAGGGCAAGCATGCGGGTGCGCAAAGCATGGCATGTGCCGTACACAGCAAGGCCTATTTTCCAGGCACGACGTCGTTGCCGTCAGGGCACTGACGGCGCCGTCAGCAGGCCGCCGTCACGCATCACGCATCACGCGCATCACGCACGCAGCAGGACGAGCGCGTACGTGCGGTCGGCGCCGGTGAACACGGCATCGACGATCCATCCTGCCGAGATCGCGAGTGAGGTGAACCACTCCGGCGTGTACTTGTACGCGACGAGCGTCGTGATGGCCTCGCCGGCGCCGAAGTTCACCCACTGGCCGTGGACCGCAGCCCATTGCCAGCGCTTGCTCACGAGCTGGATCTCGACGCGGCCCTTCGCGGCGTCGTAGACCGCGCGATGATCGAACGCGGCGAGCTGGAAGCTGCCGCCGAGCTCGCGGTTGATGCGCGCGAGGAGATTCAGCCCGAACGATGCCGCGACGCCGGCGTGGTCGGCGTACGCGCGTTCGAGCTGCGCGGGATCCTTCTTGAGGTCGACGGCGACGAGCAGACCGCCGCCCGGACCGCATTCGCCCGCGAGACGATGCAGCTCGCTCTTCGCATCGCGCGGCTCGAGCTCGCCGATGACCGAGGCCGGCAGATACGCGACGGTGCGCGTCGCGCGTGCGAACGAGGGAACCCGCGCCGCGAAGGGCGGCTGCTCGTCGACGGCGAGGATGGGAAGCTCGGCGTCGAGTGCCGCGAGGGCGCCTGCGACGTGGCTCGCTGCGTGCTCCGAGCGATCGAACACGGCGATGCGCGCCGGACTGCGCAGGTGCTCGGCGAGCAGCAGCGTGCGCGCTCCGTCTCCGCAGGCGAGATCGACGAGCTGCGCGTTCTCGCCGATGGCGGCGCCGATCTCTGGACCACGTGCGCGAAGGAGCTCGAGCTCGCAGCGTGTGAGGTAGTGATCCTCGGAGGCCGCGAGACAACCGAAGAGGCGCGCTCCGACGGCGTCGAACATGTGACGCGCGGGGAGGCTCTTCGGCGTTCGCGCGAGTCCCGCGACGACATCGCCGAGGAACGTCGCGCGGTCTCCCGTCGGCCTGGGCGGCGGATCGGAGCGACGGAGCGTGCGGAGCGCTCGACCGCTCGCGGGAGGGACGATCGGATGCGAGCGCCACGACACGCTCGGTGCCGCGCGCGCGCGCGCCGGCGCGGCGGGAGGCGCGGGAAGGGAAGCCATCGCGGGCTGCCCGTGCAAGACCGATGCAACTCCACAGCTTGCACAATCCCTGGGGAAAACAGGGCAAAATGCGAGGCGACTATCCCCATCGTGGCAATCTGTCACGCAGCTGTACGCGTCCTCTCGCGAGGTTGCGTGTTGCGCAATTCGGCGCGCAAAACGACCCCGGGT
>JAXDMI010001073.1:0-3922 GCA_034666145.1 Myxococcales bacterium
ATCACTCGGTGCGCTGGATGATGTGGTAGCCGAACGGCGTCTCGACGATGTCCGAGATCTCGCCGACCTTGAGCTTGAAGGCGACGGCCTCGAAGGCGCCGACCATCTGTCCCTTCGTGAAGCGGCCGAGCGAGCCGCCGCGGGCGCCGGCATTCGGCTCGTCGGAGTACTCCACGGCGAGGCGCCCGAGGTCCTCTCCGGCACGCGCGCGCTTGAGGACCTCCTGCGCGAGGACGAGCGCTTGCTCCTTGGTGCGGAGGACGGACTTGCCGGCGCGATCGGAGCCCATCCACTGCACGAGGACGTGACGTGCGCCGATGCGCTTCGGGTCTTCTTCATGCGACCCGCCGCGAGCGGCAGCGGACGCGGTCGAGCCGCTGCCGTCCGAAGCGGCGGCCGTGCCGCTCGTGCCGCTCGTGCCGCTCGCTTCCGGCGCCGACGTCGTTCCGCCGATCGCGACCTGCGGTCGGTTCGTCGGGGTCGCGCCCGCCGGCTGCGCCGCGGTGCTGTCGCCCGTGCGCGGCTCGTTCGCCTGCTGCGCGAGGTGCGCGGTGTCGGCGGACGTGTTGGCGCCGACGCTGGCCTGCGAGCCGCTGCACGCGACGAGCACAGGCAGCACCGCGAGCCCGAGGAGGCCCGACACGACTGTGAAGCGCCCGAGCGCGAACGACCGCGTCATCATTTCTTCTTGATCTCGAGGAGCTCGACCTCGAACAGGAGCGTGGAGTTCGGCGGGATGACCGGCGGGAAGCCGCGCGCGCCGTAGCCGAGGCTCGGCGGAACGGTCAGCTTGCGCTTGCCGCCCACCTTCATGCCGGCGACGCCCTGGTCCCATCCCTTGATCACGCGGCCGGCTCCGAGCTCGAAGGCGAACGGCTCGTTGTGCTTCCTCGAGCTGTCGAACTCTTTGCCGTCGGTGAGTGTTCCCACGTAGTGCACCTTCACGGAGTCGCCGGCCTTCGCCTCGGCGCCCTTGCCGACGACGAGGTCCTTCGTGACCAGCTTCTCGTCGCTGGGGGGCGCAGTCTCCGCGGGCTTGGCCGTGGCGGTCTCGGCGGGCTTCGCGCTTGCCGTCGCGCTCGGCTGCGCACTGGCGGAGCCGGCGGGCTGGGAAGGCTCGGTCTGGATGGCCTCTTCTTTGGGAGGCTCGGTGAGCTTCGAGCAGCCGATTCCTGCGCTGCTCAGGCAGACGAGGCAGGCGAACGGGGCGAACGAGGCGAGAGAGAGAAGAGCAAAAACAGCGGTTCTAGAGCCACGCTTGAGGCAAGCCATCGGGGCCGGACCCTACCTTCTCGGCTCTGAAAGTAAAGCGTTTGGTCTCGTCCGAGACCAGGCCGATGAGTAGGATGACCGGAGCTTGGCGCGCGTGCTGCACATCGAGGACGACCCGCGCAATCGGTTGCTCGTCAGGAAGCTCCTCTCCGCCGACGGTCACGAGGTGATCGACGCCGCGGACGGGCTCGAAGGCGTCCGTCTCGCCATCGGGCAGCGGCCCGACATCGTGCTCGTCGATCTCAATATCCCGGGCCTCGACGGCTTCGAGGTCACGTTGCGTTTGCGCACCGAGGCGTCGCTCAACGGCGTGCCGATCATCGCGATCACCGCGGAAGGCGATCGCGACACGAGCTTCGCCGTCGGCTGTGACGGCTTCATGCAGAAGCCCATCGACGCGCGCAACTTCGCGAAGCAGGTGGCCGGCTACATCGGCGGGCAGCGCGAGCGCATGATGTCGACGCCCGACATCACCGGCGAGCGCCTCCGCCAACAGAGCGGACGGATCGTCGCGCACCTCGAAGAGAAGGTGGCCGAGCTCTCCTCGGCGAACGAGCGGCTCCGCGACATGGAGCGCCTCCGCACCGAGTTCTATCGCAACATCTCTCACGAGCTCGCGACGCCGCTCACGCCCATCGTCGGCTACCTGCGCATGCTCATGGACGAGGAGCTCGGCGAGACGAGCAAGCCGCAGCGCAAGGCGCTCCGCGCGATGGACGACTGCGTGCGGCGCCTCCGCACGCAGCTCGACAACCTCATCGACGTGACCGGTCTCGAGACCGGCAAAATGCGCTTCTTCAACAAGGACTACGATTTTCTCGACACCGTGCGCCGCGCGATCGCGTGGCACGCCGATGCCTTCGCGGAGCGCAAGCTCACCATGCTCGAGGAGTTCCCGCGCGGTCCGCTGCCGGGCTACGGCGACAGCGATCGCCTGGGCCGCGCCATCTCGCAGCTCCTCGACAACGCCGCGAAGTTCACGCCCGAGGGCGGCATCGTCGGCGTGCTGGTGCGCCCGCACGACGGGACGTACGAGCTCGTCATCGCCGATACCGGACCGGGCATCCCGAAGGAGCGGATCGACCGCGTGTTCGATCCGTTCTTCCAGGTCGACGGCTCCGCCACGCGCGCGCACGGCGGCACCGGCGTCGGGCTCGCCATCGCGCGTCGCGTCGCGCGTGGTCTCGGCGGCGACGTGAAGCTCATCCCCGCGGGAGCCACCATCGAGGGCATGTTCCTCGGCGGCGCGGCGTTCGCGCTCTCGGTCGCGAAGCGCGCGCCCACCGTGGTCGTCGATACCGCGTCGTGATCGCGTCTGATCGCGCCATGAGCTCGCGTGTCTACCTCGATTGGAACGCGACGACGCCGCCGCTGCCCGACGTCCTCGATGCGATGCGCGATGCCGGCGCGCGCACGTGGGGCAATCCGTCGAGCATCCACGGTGACGGTCGCGCGGCCCGCGCCGTGGTGGAAGATGCGCGCGCGGCGGTAGGCGCGCTCATGGACGCCGACCCTCGCGACGTCGTGCTCACGTCGGGCGGCACCGAGGCGAACAACCTCGCGGTGCGCTCCGCATTCGCTTTGGGCGGCGAAGAGGGAAGCGCCGCCGGCGTACCGTGGCTGTTCACGAGCCGACTCGAGCATCCATCCGTCGCGCGCGTCGCGGAGGCCCTCGCCCGCGAAGGCCGCGCGCAGGTCCGCTGGTTGCGCGTCGAGGAGAGCGGTGTCGTCGACCTCGCCGATCTCGAGCGCGGCCTCGCCGAGGTGCGGGCGCGAGGCGAAGCGATCGCGCTCGTCACGATCCAGGCGATGAACCACGAGACCGGCGTGCTGCAGCCGGTGCGAGAGGCGATCGCGCTCGCTCACGCTGCGGGCGCGCGCGTGCACGTCGATGCGGTGCAGGCGTGGGGTAAGGTCGACACGACTGCGGTCGCTGCCGCCGATTCGGCGAGCCTCGCAGCGCACAAGCTCCGCGGGCCGAAGGGCATCGGAGCGCTGGTGGTTCGCGCGGGGCTGCCCATCGTTCCCGTGCTCCTGGGCGGCGCGCAGGAGAGGGGCCTGCGCCCGGGCACCGTCGATGCTGCGCTCGCCGCCGGCCTCGGCGTCGCAGCTCGGCACGCACGCGAGGGAAGCATGCGTTATGCACGCATCGCCGAGCGCAGGAACACCCTGGAAAATGGGCTCCTCGCGCTGCCTCCGCGCGTCGCGCGGGTCGCCGGCGATCCCGCGCGCCGCGCACCGCATGTCTCGCTGCTCGTGTGGCCGGGATGGCAAGGCGCCGAGCTCGTGGCCGCGCTCGATCTCGAAGGCGTCAGCGTCTCGAGCGGTGCCGCATGCAGCGCGGGGACCGTCGAACCGTCACCGGTGCTGGAGGCGATGCTCGGCCCGCTCGACGCGGCGTCCGGCATCCGTGCCTCGCTCGGCGAGACGACGACCGACGACGACGTGGCACGCGCGCTCGACGCCTTCCGGCGCGTCCTCGCGCGCGGTCACGCCTCGAAGCCGTAGTCGCGCGCGCCCGAGGATCAGCGCGGCGGCGAAGCGGGCGGCGAAGCTGGCGGCGAAGACTCGGGCGATTCCGGCGGCGGCGACGACGATGGCGGCGGCGGAGGCGGACCTTGCACGGCCGCGGAGCCGCCGCCGGCGACGG
>JAXDMI010001074.1:0-8024 GCA_034666145.1 Myxococcales bacterium
GGCATATCCCGAGGAGCTCGGGCGCGATTGGAACGAGCTCGCGGAGCGATTCGGGATGATTCCCGACCCGAGCGCAAAGGGAGATCCGAAGGCGCCGCCGCTCGGATTCCATCTCACCACCGATCCGAATACGCACGTGCCATGGCTGGTCGCCAATTGCCAACTCTGTCATGCGGAGCGTCTGCGGCTGCCGAGCGGTGACGTCGTGGTCGCCGGCCTCGGCAACAAGAACATCCGCGCGCACGCTTATGCCGCGGCGCTCAATCGAATCGCCACCGACCCGCGCCTCGAGGCCGGCCGCATCACCGAGCTCGCCACGCGCCGCGCGCGCGCGTGGAACGTGCCGTGGCCCGAGAACATGCGCCGCGCGATCGTCGACGCGACGCTGCCGCCGTTCAAGAGCCTCGCTGCGAAGCGCGCGCTCGCGGTGAAGCGACTCGACGGCGGGCTGCCGGGTCGCATCGCCACGGTAGAGAGCTTCGCGATGGTCCTGAACGACAAGCGCGAGACGCCCATCGCGCTTCCGGAGACCATCGGATGGACGAAGGTCCCCGACGTGCGGAGCTTCCCGTTCCGCGACACGTTCTCGTACGACGCGTCGGGCTACGGCTCGCCGCAGGCGCTCGTCCTCGATGCCGACTTCGTGTTCGGCGCACGGCCCGAGTGGTACGCGTCGCATCCTCACATCGCCACGAGCACGTATCTCTATCTGCGGAGCTTCTCGCGAAAGCTCCCGTTTCCGAGGCCGATCGACGCTGGGCTAGCCAGCCACGGAAAGCAGCTCTTCGACGGAAGATGCGCGCAGTGCCACGGGGTCTACGTCGAGCAGAACGGCGAGATGCGCGTCAGCTATCGGGAGCGCGTGATCCCGAAGGAGGTCGTCGGGACCGATCCCGCAAGGGTCGACGCGGTCACGTCGTCGTACGTCGACGCGGCTAACGACGTTCCGCTCGTGCACGGTCACGCGCGCGTCCGGAGCACCGGAGGTTACGTGCCGCCCGTCTTGCTCGACGTCTGGGCCCGCGGCGTCTTCGGTCATGCGGGACAATGGCCGAGCCTCGAGGCCCTCGCCACGCCGCCGGCCGAGCGCCCACGCGCGTTCATCGTCGATACGAACGGCCTCTATGATCTCGACCGCGTCGGCGTTCGGTACGAAGTCGTGAAGAAAGCGCGACCCCTGAAGCGCGGCGAATATCTCTACGACGGAGAGAAGGCCGGCTATCGCGTGGAAGGACACCCGTTCCTGTCGGACCTGCCCGCGGCTGACCGGCGTGCGGTGATCGAGTACCTGAAGACGCTCTCGTCGAGGCGCTGAGCCCGCGAGCGCGAGGCGCGATCAGACCGCGAGCAGCGCGCCCTTCGCCGGCTCGCCCGTCGCGGCTGCAATCGCCCTCGCATACGCGTCGATCTGGCGTGCGTAGTCGTCCTTGCGCCCGGCCATCTCCACGTCGGTCTTGAAGTCGATCACCGTCCAGATCGGTCCCGCGGGGCCCTGTTCGAGGAACGCGAGGTCGACGATGCCTTCGACGATCGCGCCGTCCTCTGCGCGGAGCATCACGGCCGTCTCGCGCTCGACACGAACGGCCTTGCGCGCGCGCGCGAGGAGCGGATGCGCCAGCGCCGCCGCGACGACGTCGCGTGCCGCCGCTGCCTCTTCGTCCGAAGCGCCGAGGATGCGTGCTTGGATGCGCGACGTATCGGCGATCGTCCCTGCGTCACCGTCGAGCGGCACCGAGGCGAGCATCGCGTGGACCAGGATGCCGAAGCGCTTGCCGTGCGGACGCGTATGGCGCGCCGTCGCCGTCGCCTCGAACGTCACGTCGGCCGGGACCGCCTTCGTCGCCGTTTGCCCTTCTACGCCTTCCTTCTCGTCCGTGACCGTCCGCACGACCCGGGTCGGAGTGCTGCCGTTCGCGATGGCTGCGTCATGGTCGCGGCGCCACGCGGCATGCTGCTCGATCCCCTCCTTCGCGACGATGCCCTTGTCGTCGATGGCGAGGATCTTCTGCTGCCGTTGGCCGGCGTCGTCTTCCTTGTCGAGGCCGATCGCGCTCGGATCCCAGAACACGATCGAGTGCGTGCCGACCGCGGGCTTGTGCAGACCGGGCCGTACCGACGAGCCCGTGCTGCGCGTGGCGCTCTGCGGTCGCTCGAGCACCGTGTCGTCACCGAACAGAGGACAGCCCGGCGCCGCCTTCGCGCCGCGACGATCGGACGGGTAGACGACGGGATCGAGCGCATCGAGCCAACCTTCGCTCGCCGGACGCGGGGCTGCGGCGCCGTTCGCGGGCGGAGGCGGCGCCTGCTTGTCGTCTCGTTCGTCTCCGATCACCGGAACGACGAGCAGCTCACGCGCACGCGTCGTCGCGACATAGAGGAGGCGAATGGCCTCTTCGCGATCCTGGTCGAGGATCTCGTCGCGACGGTCGAGCAGCTCCTGCGGGCTCGCGCCACAGAGCGGCACTGCCCAGAGCTTTCGCGAGGGATCGACGTAGCGTGAAGGCTCACGAAACGTCATGTTTGCCGTGGGATCGACGAGGATCACGACCGGGAACTCGAGGCCCTTCGCCTTGTGCACGGTCATGATGCGGACGCCGTCGGTGCCCTCCTCGACGACGGGCGCCTCGTTGACGCCGCCACGCTCTGCATCTTCTTCGAGCCGACCCACGAACGCGCGGAAGGAGGTGACCGAGCCTTGTTCGAAGCGCCGCGCCATGTCGAGGACGCGCAGGATGTTGCCGAGCGCCTGCTCTCCCGCGGGCCAGATCGCGACGCCGGCATGCGCGCGCGTCGCCTCGAGGAACTGCGCGATGGTGTCGGCGATGGAGCGCCGGTTGCGACCGACGTGCAGACGCGCGAGGACGTCGAGCGCGACACCGACGGGGCGCGTCAGCTCGGTAAGCTTCTCCTCGTCGCGCTTGCGGAGCGGATGAAGATGTCGCTGCGTGTGACGGAACGCGATGAGCGCATCGTCGGAGAGCGCGAAGAACGGTCCGCGCAGCGCCGCGTAGATGCTCATGCCGTCGTCGGGCCACTCGATCGCGGCGAGCGCGCTCCGGAGCGCGATGACCTCCTCGCGATCGTGGAAGCTCTTGCCGCCCACCAGCACGTGCGGGAGCCGTCGCACCTCGAGCGCGCGCACGTACGGACGCGTGACGTCGTTGCCGAAGCTCTGGAGTCGCTTGAACAGCAAACACACGTGGCGCGTGCCGACCTTCACCGGCTCGCTGGAGCCACGCTCCGTGATGGTCCAGCCGCTCTCGTTGACGAGCCAGTCGACAAAGGCGCCGACGGCGTCGGGGAGCGACTCTTCGATCTTCCAGTTCGTGACCTTCGCGGCGTTGCCGAAGTCCGAGTACGGCCGCGGCACGGGCAGTGCGATGACGGTGGGACGTCCCACGGGGTCGGGTCGGCTTGGCGCGAGCGCGACGTAATCAGCCTGGGATTTGCGGGCGTTCGTCTTCATCAGCGGCTCGAACGCCGAGTTGACGAAGGCCTGGATGGAGGGCGCGCTGCGGAAGCTTGTCTGGAGATGAACGAGGCTCGCCGCACCAGGCGACTGCGAGAGGAGGCGCGCCTTGATGGTCTCGTAGAGCGACACCTCGGCGCGTCGAAAGCGATAGATCGACTGCTTGGGATCGCCGACGAGGAACAGCTTGCCGGGCGCGACCTTCACGCGCTCGGGATCGCTCTCCTTCGGATCGTCCGAAGCGAGGAGGAGGAGCATCTCCGCCTGGAGCGGGTCGGTGTCCTGGAACTCGTCGACGAGGAGATGCGTGAAGCGCCTCTGCAGTCCTATGCGCACGCTCTCGTCGCTGCGCAGGAGATCGCGTGTGAGCACGAGGAGGTCGAGGAAATCGAGCTTTCCGGCGCGCGCCTTGAGCTCGTCGTAGAAGCGGATGACGCCCTTCTTCGCGGGATCGGAGGTCCCGTTGGCATCGACGCCCCAGAGCTCGCGGAAGAGTAGCGCGGAGAGATCGGCGTCGGCGGAGTCGAGGACGCGATCGAGCTCCGTCTTCGCGGCGGCGCGCTCGTCGCGCACCTGCTGCATCGTGATGCCTTCGTTGCGGTTGAACCACTGCGTGCGTCCGCCCGTGTACCCCCAGCCCTTGTAGCGAACGAGCTGCCGGAGCTGCGCTTCGACGGCATCGTGATCGCGAACGCCTCCCGCCATCTCTTCGCGGCGTTCGATCTCGGAGACCACGCGGCCGATCTCCTGGAGGCTCTTCACGAGCCAGTTGTCCTGATATGTCGCCTTGTCGGGGTAGGGGCGCAGCGCGCGGAGCCGCTCGATGACGGCGTCGAGCGCGGCCTTCCGATCGAAGTCGGGCCTCGCGTACGGAGTAGGGAAGTCGCGCTGCTCGATGAGGTTGCGCCCGGCTTTCCGCAGCGCGGCGCGCGGTCCGTCCTGATCGCGCTCGCGCGTCGCGCGACGGAGCACGCGCGAGACGCCTTCGCTCGGTGACTGCAGCGTCTCCTGGAACCAGCGCGTGAACGCCTCGTCGTAGAGCCGCTCCGACTCGTCTTCGGACGCGACTTCGAAGAGTGGATCGACCTTCGCCTCGACGGGGCGCTCGCGGAGCATGTCGGCGCAGAACGCGTGGATCGTCCCGATGTGCGCGGCCTCGAGCTGGCGGAGCGCGAGGTTGAGATGCTCCTGCTCGGCCGGGCCTGCCGCCTTCGTGCGCGCCTTCTCGATCTCGGTGCGGAGGCGGAGCTTCATCTCGCCCGCGGCCTTCTCGGTGAACGTGACGGCGACGAGCGTGCGCAGCGTGGCCTTGCCGGTTCGCAGCAGCGAGAGGATGCGCTCGACGAGCGCCGTCGTCTTGCCGGTGCCGGCGGCGGCCTCGACCACGAGCGTGGAGTCGAGATCGTTCGCGATGCGTGCGCGAGCCTCTGCGTCGACCAGCGGGGAAGGATTGGCCGTCATTTCTGCTTCCTCAGCTCGATGAGGCCCTTGAGGCGGTCCTTCGGCTTTCGCTTGGTGCGGATCTCCTCGTACGGGCCACAAACGCTCTTGAAATCGCAGTATCTGCAGGCGTCCTTCGCGGGCGCTGCCGGGAGGAACCCGCTCGAGATCGCGTCGCCGATCGTCTTCGCGACGAGACGCGCGGCGGCGCGCGCGTCCTCGTCGAGCGGGATGTCGACCTTCGTGAAGTCGCCGGCCGCCGTGCAGTAGTAGAGGCGGCCCTCCTTCACGTTGGTCCCCGCGAAGAGCTTCTCGATGGTGAGCGCGTAGAGCACGGGCTGGAGGATCTCGCCGTTGGCGATGACGTCACCCTTCTTCGCGCGGACCTTGCCGGTCTTGTAGTCGGTGGCGCGGAGGCGACCGGAGTCGTCCTTCTCGACGAGATCGATCGAGCCGCGCAGCTGGATGCCGGCGTCGAGCACGACGGGCTCGTCCTTGCTCACGGCGTCTTGCTCGCGGCGATCCTTGAGGCCGAACGAGAGCTCGAAGTACGCGGGCGTCCAGTCCGGCTCCTCGGCCATGCGGCGCAGCCACTCGCGGAGGTCGGCGGCGATGCTGTCCATGGTGTCGGTCCACACGCGCTCGATGGCGGGATTGAGCCGCTCGTGCTCTTCGTTCGCCACCTCGGCCAGCACGTCGATGAGCATGGCGCGCGCGAGCTCGAGGCGCGGCTTCGTGACGGGAAGGAGCGACTCGGGCGTGCCGTCCTCGCGTTTTGCGTCACGGAGCCGCGTGAGCAGCCGGAACTGCACCTCGTGGACGAGCGAGCCGCGCGTCATCGGGTCGAGGTCCTCGATCGCGGCCAGCTCTTCACGCGGCGCGAGGCGATGCACCGCGGAGAGGAGGAACCGATACGGACACGCGGCGAAGTTCTGGAGCGCGGTCGGCGAGAACGAGCGCTTGTCGAGCGCGTGCTCGCGGATGGCGACGAGCGCCTCTTCGGGCGGATCGACGAGGCCGTCTGCGCTCTTCCAGTGCTTGAGCCAGCGGCGTCCGCGGAAGCGCAATGCTCGCGCGAGGTGATCGTTCGAGGAGAGGAGGTAGTGGGCCTCGCCGACCGATGCGTCCTCGCTCTTCACGAGCACCGACTCGAGGAGCGCGAGGTCGTACTCGGCCTCGTCGATGGCGTCTTTGCGCTGCGCGGGCGCCGGCCAGCCCATGCGCGCCTCGACCTTCTTCGCGGCGTTCTCGGCGAGGTAGTGGAAGTCGCGCAGCTCGCCCTCGGCGACGCGCAGCACTTCCAGGCCGTAAAATGAGGGCGTTCGTGGGCGCGCCTGCTCGACGTCGACACGCGGATACGAGAGCACCACGCGTCGCGACGCGGCCCCCACGGCGAGCCGCAGCGCGAGGCGCTCGTCGGCGGTGCGCTCGTCGTTGGTGGGGAGATCGGCGCCGAGCGCTCGTCGCGCGTCGTCGAGGAGGAGCGGATCCTCGACCACCTTCTGCGGGAAGATCTTCTCGGCGAGGCCCGGGATGAACACCACGTCGAAGGCGAGACCGCGCGCCTCCTCGATGGTTGCAACATACACCTTTCCGTAGCGACGACCGGAAGGGCGGACGACGAGCTGCGAGAGGCGGTTCTCCAGGACGAGCCGCACCTCGGTGACGTCGACGGGCCCGACGCGCGCCATGGGGCGCAGCTCGCCGAGCACGGCGAGGACGCGCTCGGGATGCCGGATGGCCCGCATCGCGAGCTTCGAGAGGCAGTCGATCCAGTCGCCCCACGTCGCGCCGTTCTTCACTTCCTTCGATGCGGAAGGTCCGCCGGGGAGCGCCGCGAGCTCGGCGACGATGGGCAGCGCGAACTTCCGCAGCGCATCGAGCGCCGCGAGATCCCGCCGAACGCCGTCGGCGAGGGCGTCCTCGGCCTTCTTCACGTAGGCCTCGAGGTCCTTGGTGAGCTTCGCGTGCAGGCCGCTGAGCCGCTTCTGCCAGCGGTCGTTGCCGCCGATGACGGCGGAGTCGACGAGCAGTCGCTCCCAGTGCCGTGGCGCGCGGAGCGTTCCGAACGCGGCGGCCCGATCCTCCTCCGCCACGGGACGCGCCGCGCCGTTGCCGCCGCTGCCGGACGAGCCGGCGTCCTCGCGTGCGTCGACGTCCTCTTCGATGCGCCCGCGATCATCGAGCGCCGACGCGGCTTCTCCGAGGAGCGCTCCGAGCGTCTCCTCGTCGGGCGGCGCGATCCGATCTCCGGCGGGCGGTGCTTGCGGAGGAGCGCCGTCGGCGTCTTCGTCGGGCACCTCGCCGAGCGAGAGGTACTCGGCGAAGCGCCGTGCCGACAGGCCGTCGGCGGCGCAGCCGAGCAGCGCGAGCATCGCGCGCCCCGCGGGATCGGGCTTGCGCGTTCCCCGCGCAAAATAGGCCGGAACGTGCGCGCGCCGCAGCGCCTCCTCGAGGTGCGCGGCATACGCCGGAGCTCGCAGCAGCACGGCCACGCGATCGAGCTTCGTGCCGCTCGCCGCCTCCGCGAGCACGAGCCGCGCGATCTCGACGCACTCGCGGCTCTCACCAGGCGCCGAGAGGATCTCCACCTCGCTACCGTCGGCGATCGACAGCGGAGCTTCGCGGACCTGCGCGCTCGCATCACCGAAGAGGCCGCCATGGAGCCGCGCGAGCGCGGACGTCGCGGTCTTCGCTTCCGGAGCGCGATGCTCGACGGTCGCGCCGGTGATCGCTGCCTTTGCGAGCGCGACCGCGCGATCGTCGCCGGCCGGGAACGTCGCAAAGGTGGCAGGAGCAGCGGCAGTGAGCGCGGCGACGAGGTCGCGCTCCGCGCGCGTGCGCAGCGGCACGTCGACGAAGAGGAGCGCGCCGAGGGCGTCACGGGCCGTCGCGCTCATGCTCGACGCGACCTCGGTGGCGATGGCGAGCGTCCGCGCGCGATCGGCGAGGCCTGCCGCATCGAGCTCCGCGGCATACGCCTTCACGAGACGCGCGAGGTCCTCGTCGGCGAGCGCCGGCTCGCCCGCGAGGCGCAGCTCGGTGACGGTGCGCGCGAGCGCGCGAGGCAGGCCGGGCAGCTCGCCGATGGGCGAGAAGCGCCCGAGAGCGCGCT
>JAXDMI010001075.1:0-4924 GCA_034666145.1 Myxococcales bacterium
CCCGTCGACGCCGACCAGGATGTTCTGCGGAGACACATCGCGGTGCACGATCCCGAGCGGTGCGCCGCGATCGCCGGTGGCCTCGTGCGCAGCATGGAGGCCGTGCAGCGCGCCGATGGCGATCGCGCTGGCGATCGGGAGCGGCACGTGGAGCCTGGAGGTGCTCTCGGCCCGGAGCAGGCGGGCGAGCGACTCGCCCCGCACGTATTCCATGACCACGATCACCTCGCCGTCGGTCGCGACGACGTCGAGGGTCGGGACGACGTTCGGGTGGTGGATGCGCGCGGCGAGGCGGGCCTCGTCGATCAGCGAGCTCGTGAACTCGGGGTCTTCGACGAGGTGGGGGTGCAAGCGCTTGATGGCCACGGTGCGCGAAAAGCCCACGGCGCCCAGCAGCCGCCCAAAGTGCACGCCCGCCATGCCGCCCGAAGCGATCTTGTCGTAAATCGCGTAGTGGCCGACGACGTACACGGGGCGCCCGCTCGAAAGCATACCGCATCGGCCGCGAAGCCAACCATCGGCCTTATCGGTACACGTGGCCGAAATACATCATTTCCCAGATTCCCGGATCGCTGACGTCTTCGACCAGCTTGCCATCGACGAAGTGCTCGAGCTCCACGTTGCCGGTGAAGCGAAGGTACGCGCCGTCGAACCGCACCAGCCTTGCCAGTAGGTACTCGAGTCCGCTGACGCGATCGATGAGCAGATCATCGACAATCGTCTCCGCGCGCCGGTAGCTCACCCGATAGCGCTCCGGCCCGTCCTCGTATTCGTAGACTGAGAGGTTCGCGACCGGTTTGCCGCTCTTCGCGTCCGTATGCTCGTCTTCGAGGTGAAACCGGACCTTGCGGGCGTCGTCGGCAATGATCTTGCCCTCTTTGGCCAACATGAAGATTGGCAACTTCGCATTGCCATATGCCTTCTCGGCAAAGATGTAGCTGGCTACGATCGAATAATCGCCGGCCTGGGCCCGTCCCCAGTACCAGTGATTGATCAGCTTCGTCATCGACACATCACCCCAGTTGTGGTCGTGATAGCCGACGCCTTGGAGGTGCTCTTTCTTTCCGCGAATGTTCAGGTCTACCGAGACTTCGCCCTGGGGCACCGCAGGTAACCACGCGAACACGTGCTCATCGTGCTCGCCAAAGAACATGTAGCCCGATGTTGGCCGCCATGGAGGGACCTGACCCGTCAACGTGACGTCGCTGGTCACGCCGTCGTGAGAGAAGTGGATCTCGTATTCGTGCAGGTCGCCGCGGAAGGTATTCTCGCCGATGCGAACGTCGCACCGATCCCGGCGCGCCGAGAACGCATCCGGCGCAACGTGCGCTTCGACGTCGATACGAATCGGTGGTTGTCCGGGCCGCTCGAGCTCCAATGAGGCGAACGGTGCCAGCCCGCCGCGCGGGCTCAGCTGCGGCTTGGTGTAGAATACAATGACCAACGACGAGCCGTCGTTCAGGTGCGAATCGAAGTACCACCACTCGTAGCCGCCCGGTCCGCCTTGGGTTCGCATACCGTCTTCGAACGCTTCGATGCGCCCGGGCTGGATTCCGAGCTTCGCAAAGTCCTCCGGCTTGTCGGCAAACCGGGCGCTCGGACGATGATGTGACCCGAACATGGGCTCACGCCGCCTTCCTCTGCATGGGCGCGAGCGGTCCGGAGCCCGCGCCGGTCCCCTGGAGGGCGGAGGCGATCTCCGCGAGGTCGGACCCGTCGAGATCGAGCGACCCGGCGGCGATCCATCCGTCCACCTGCTCGGGGCTGCGCGCGCCGACGATGGCGCCGGTCACGCCCGGCCACGCGAGGGTCCACGCGACTGCCAGGGCCGACACCGTGACGCCGTGGCGTTCGGCGATCGGTCGCAGCGCTTCGCGGAGCGCGAGGTTGCGCGAGAGGTTCGGCTCCATGAACGCCGCAGAGCGACGGCGCCAGTCGTCGGCGGCCATCGCCGCGAGGCGCTTCGCCGAGAACGTGTCGGTGAGAAGGCCCGACTGCATCGGGCTGTACGCGATGACGCCCGTCCGGTGCGCCGCGGCCCACGGGATCACGTCGGCGGCCGCGTCGCGGCGAATGAGGGAGAACGGCGGCTGCACGCTGTCCACGTGGCGCACGGACTCCGCGCGTTCGAGCAGCGCCACATCGAAGTTCGACACGCCGGCAGCGCGGACCTTCCCCTCGTCGACGAGCCGCGCCATCTCGTTCCACGAGTCCTCGATGGGGGTGCCGACCGCGTCGGGCCAGTGAAACTGGTAGAGGTCGATGCGCTCTACGCCGAGGCGCCGGAGCGACGCCTCGACCTCGCGACGGATCGAGTCGGGCCGTAGGTTGCGCTCGGGCTCGTCGAATGGCTTTTTGCGGTTCGGGAGCAGGCCGCACTTCGTGAAGACGAACGGCCGCTCCGAGCTCGGCATCTCGCGGAGAGCGCGGCCGACGACCTCCTCGGAGTGGCCGAGGCCGTAGATGGCCGCGGTGTCGATCCAGTTCACGCCGCGGCTGACGGCGTGGCGGATCGCGGCGATCGAGCCCGCGTCGTCCTGAGGGCCCCACCCGTAGGCCCAGCCGCCGCCACCGATGGCCCACGCCCCGAACCCTACTGTCGTGATCTCGAGGTCAGTCGTCCCGAGTCGTCGTTTGCGCGGCGTCATTCGCTCCTCCGTGATTCCTTGTCACGGAGCATGCGGCGTGCCGGAAGCACTCGCCCGCGGAGCTGGAGCACGAGTCTAGGAAGGGAGCGTCTCTACCGAGCCTCCCTGGAACGACAGCATCGACGTGGTCAGCGTCCACTCGCTGCGTAGTGCGCGGCGACCTGGCTCGACGTGAGGGCAGTGTTGTAGACCGCGAGCTCGTCGATCGCGCCGATGACGGTCGGGCCGTCCACGTTGTACGCGCCAAAGCTGATGACTGGGTTACGCGAAGCCGACGCGCGGGCGTCCGCCTTTTGAGCAACGCCGACGGAGTCGACGAAGAGGGTGACCGACGCGCCGTCGTACGTGCCGACGAGATGATGGAACACCGCGGGCTGCGGGGCCGTTGCGCTGCCGAGAATGCTCACGTTGCGGACGTAGCGCTCGGCGACGATGCCGACCGAGGATTGGGTGTAGACGCCGAACGAATCGAGGCCACCGTCGACGGACTCGAACTCGTTCGCGAGAAACCGGAAGGCGTTGTCGATCCCGTCCGGGCGGTACCAGAGCTCGAGGCTGAACGGCTTGCTGACGTCGAACCCGGCGACGTTGCCGAGCGTGACCGCGCCGTTCGATGAGCCGTTCATCGCGATGGCTCGGCTGCCGGCAAACGCGCCGGGGACGCCGAACGCGATGCCGGCGCTGTAGACAGCTGCGGGCCCCCCGGTCTCGTTCTTGGCGGACGGGCCGCTCGCTTCCTCGAGGCGTAGATACGCGATCGGGTTGTCCGCTTGGACGGCCGCGGCGTAGCGAGCGCTGAGCGCAGAACCGTCGACGGCCGCGTCCGCCGTGGCCTCGGCGGCGCTGTCCGCGGCGCCCTCGGCGGCGCCTTCGGCGAACCCGCCATCCGAGGACGCGTCCGCGAGAGGCGCAGGGCCCGACGCGAGGTCGGAGGTGTTCACGAGGAGCGAGCAGGCCGCGAGCGCTCCTGCGCTCGCAAACAAGGCGAAGTATCGCGAAGGCCATCGACGAATGGGCACCCCGGGATGGTACCAGGTGCAGCGACCGCGCCACGGCGCACCTCTTCTTCCGGCGCGCGAGAGGCTCGTGGCTCGTTTCCAGTGAGAGGCGCGGCGGCTCGACGGCGGAGCGTGGATCGCGCGGCGGACGAGGAAACCGAGCGAGGACCTCCTCCATGCGACGGCGAGTCGTTCGTTCACGTCGGCGAGGACCTCGTGATCGCCCGCCTCGATCGCGCGGCGCCGGCCTCGTCGATCGTCAGCCCGAGGCGGATGGTGCGGATGGTGCGCGGGATCGCCGGGCCAACCACGTGCGGGGCACGTGCCTCCCACGCGGCACGTCCTTCGTCAGTACGTCGTGGACGTAGGACCGGTCGCTTCGCAGCGCGTTGAAATGTGCGCGACGCGCCGCGTTGCGGGGCCTGGACGGCGATCTACGCGAGGGCGATGGACCGCACGCCGTTCGTGATCGGCGGCGCGGAGATCTACGCGGCGCTCTGACCGAGCGTCACGTGCGTGCAGCTCACGCGCGTGCACCGCTAGAACGTCGATCGAACGTCGATCGAACGTCGGCACCAGGGACGCGACCTCGGGCAGCTCGCGCTGCGAAGTACGGCTGCGGGGCTCGCGATCGGTGCGCGACTCGTAGCAGCGACGGCAGCGACGGCAGCTTCCCATGTTTCACGTCGGCGGCCGCGCGCTCGACGCGCGAGAGCGCGCCGTGCTCGAGCCATATCTTGCCCGGAGAATCTTCACGGAGTGGCTTGCCGACGGCCGATCTCGGGTCGCCGCACCGTGATGGACGAGCCGCCCGCGTTCCTCCGCGGCGATCTGTTCCAGGCCTCGAAGAACTTCGGCGCACCCCACGTTCGGAGGTCCGGGCGTGAGCGCCGCGCCGCCGCCGCCATCACGTCAACGCCGCGATCGCCTCCCGAAGCACCTCTTGCACCGGTAGCGCCTCCGCGCGCGCGTTCCTCCGTCGCGCGACGGCGTCCAGCGCGCGTCGTGCATCGGATCTTGCGAACCCCAGGCTCACGAGGCCACGCAGCGCGACGTCGATCGCCGTCCCCACCGTTCGCGCCTCCTCCGCAGCTTCATCCACGCGACTCGCCGGCGCCTCGACGCTCTCGACGCACCGCGACTTGCGTTGACGAAAGTCGACGGCTCGCGCGACGTGCTCCTTTCCGAAGACCTCCTCCGCGTGCAGGCGATTGTGCGCGCGGCAGCGCACGCGGAGGTTCGACGCTTCGTCGCTTCCACCCAGCGCCCGCGAGAGGA
>JAXDMI010001076.1:0-7638 GCA_034666145.1 Myxococcales bacterium
GCCCGTGGGTGACGAGCCCATGGGAAGCGTCATCGGCGGCGCGGGGTTGGAGCGCCTTCGTGGCTCGAGACGCATCGTCGCTCCAGGTCCGGCCATCGCGCCTTCGAGCGCGCGTGCGATGTCCGCCGCCGAGTCGTAGCGCTGTCGCCGGTCCTTCGCCAGGCAGCGCCTCACGACCGGCTCGAGCGACTCCGGGATGTCGGGACGCCCCGCGCGCAACGGCACCGGTTCGCCCTGGATGATCGCCTTCAGGAGATCGGGGAGCGCCGTGCCGTCGAACGGGAGCTTGCCGGTCAACAGCTCGTAGAGCGTCACGCCCACCGACCAGACGTCGCAGCGCGCGTCGATGTCGGGCAGGGCGCGCACCTGCTCCGGCGCCATGTACGCGGGCGAGCCCATCGATGCTCCGGTCTTCGTGATGCGCGTCACCGTCGGATCGAGATCCTTCACGACGCCGAAATCGAGGACCTTCACGATCGGCTCGCGCCCAGCGCGATTGGCGAGGAACAGGTTGGCCGGCTTCACGTCGCGATGCACGAGTCCGTGCGCGTGAGCCTCGGCGAGCGCCTCCAGCGCCTGCAGCATCCAGTCGACCGCAGCGGTGGCGGGGACGCGTCCGTCCTTCAGCACGATCGACTCGAGCGTGCGGCCCTCGAGGTACTCCATGACCAGGTACGGCTCTTCACTCTCGCCGCTGACGTCGAGGATGCGCACCGCGTGCTCGCTCCTCATGGCGGCGGCGGCGCGCGCTTCACGTTCGAAGCGACGCCGCTGGCGATCGTCGGCGAGGAGCTCGGGGAGGATCACCTTCACGGCCACCTTGCGCGCGAGCACCGTGTCGGTCGCTTCGTAGACGATCCCCATCGCGCCTTCGCCGATCACGCGTACGAGACGCAGCTTGCCGCCGAGCAGCGCGCCCGTCTGTGCCACCGGCTCCGTGCGATGTCCTGCCAATTCCCCGAGACCCCGGGGGGCAGCCTACCCCTCAGGGGAAGAGGCCGTCGATGCTCGCCGACTCCGGGATGATCTCGAGGCGCTTGGCGCGACGGCCGAGCTCTTCGACGCTCGATCGCACGGGGTCGCTCGTGAAATCCATGAAGGCCCACGCCGCATCGAAATCGGCTCGTTTTCCCGGGTTCCCGACCCGATGCGTGAGCTCGGCGTAGGCCTCGTCGCGCGTCGCCTTCGGATCGCGAAGGGCGCGCGCCACCTCTGCGTCGAGCGCGATGGCGAGCCGGCTCACCGACGCATCGGCAGCGCGATCGCCGCGCGCCACGAGGACCGCCGTCGAGAAGCGTCGCTCGGGCCAGAGATCGCGCTCGTCGATGAAACGCACCGCATCGAGCTCGTGGACGACGCGCGTCGCCCAGGGCTCGGGCAGCCAGGCTCCGTCGAGCTCTCCGCTCTTCATCTGGGCGAGGATGGTCGCGCCTTCCACCGCGATCACGCGGACGTCGCCGCCGGCCGTGGTGTCCTTCAGGGCGTGCCCGGCGAGGTAGCTGCGGAGCGCAAGGTCCTGCGTCGTGCCGATCTGCGTCACGGCCAGGCTCTTGCCGCGGAGATGCTCCGCGGCGGCGATCCGCGAGCGTCGCGTGACGACCAGCGACGCTCCGCCCGAGCAGCAGCCGCCCAGGATGCGGAGGCCGCCGTGTCCGCCCGACGCGTGGCGGGCGTGATGCACGACGACGGGCGCAGGTCCGCTCGTGCCGACGTCGATGGCGTCGCCGATGAGCGCCTCGGTGACGCGCGGGCCGGCACGGAACACGCGCGACTCGATGCTCACCGGCGCCAGCGCCTGCGCGATGCGTCCGGAGCCGAGGCCCGCCAGCATCGGCGCGTGCGTGAGGTTGGCCATCACACCCACGCGCAGCAGCTTCGCCGTGTCGTTCTTGCGCCCGAGCGCCATGCCCGTCGCCGCGGTCGCCACGGCCGCCAGCGCGCTCGCGAGGAACGTGCGCCGGCTCAGCCCGCTCATGTCGCGAGACCCTGCCGCGAGCCGCGAGCGTGGAGGCCGCACTCGGTCTTGGTGGAGCCGTCCCAGCGCCCGGCGCGCTCGTCTTCGCCCTCGGCGACGGCGCGCGTGCACGGCGCGCAGCCGATCGAGAGGTAGCGACGCGCAACGAGGGGATGCTCGGCGATGCCATGACGCGCGAGATAGGCGGCGACGTCGGCGGCGGTGAACGTCGCGATGGGGTGAACGCGGACGAGATGCTCGTCGGTCTCGAGGATGGCGACGTCGGCGCGCGTGCGGCTCTGATCGCGACGGAGCCCGGAGACCCAGCCTCGCGCGGCCTCCTTGAGCGCGGAGATCGGCGCGACCTTGTTCACGCCGCAGCAGAAGTCGGGATCCGTCTTCTGGATGTCGGTGCCGTAGTCGGCGTCGAACTTCTCACGCGCGATGTCGGGACGGACGACGCGCACCTCGAGCCCGAGCTTCTCCACCAGCGCATCGCGATAGAGGAGCGTCTCGGAGAATAGAAATCCCGTGTCGATGAACGTCACCGGCAGATGCCGGCAGACGGTGCTCCACAGATGAAGGAGCACCCCGCTCTGCGCGCCGAAGGACGACGTGAAGAGGAGATCCTCGCCGAAGGCCTCCGCGGCAAAGGCCAGTCGCTCCTCCGGGCTGGCGTGCTCGAGCCGCGCGTTCTCGCGCCCGAGATCCAGGGTGCCGTTCCGCGTGTCGCCGAGCGCGACGCCCGCCGAGGTCACGCAGCACACTCGCCTTCGCCGGAGTGGATGAGGAAGCCTGCCGTCTCCCCGATGTCGGCGCGCTCCTCGGCAACGGTCGGGGCCGTGATCACGTCGCCGAGCGCCGCCACCACGCGCTTGCCGTCGATGCGCTCGAAGAACGCCATCGGGCTCTCGCCTGTGCTGCGCTCCTGCTCGTAGAACTGGAGGAGGCGCACGACGGCGTCGGGGACGCGCCGCGCGATGATCTTCACCACCTGCCGCCCGAAGCGAGCGCCGCGCTCGTCGACGCCGCCGCCGAGATGGAGCTGGTAGACGGGCACCGCGCCGTCGCCGGTGTTCTTCGCGCCGCCGTGGAAGCCGAGATCGGCGATGTGGTGCTGACCGCACGAGTTCGGGCAGCCGCTGATCTTGATGAGCGTCTTCGCGGCATCGCCGGTTGCGCCGAGGCCCTCCGCCTCGAGCCGCGCGGTGATCGCGCTGGCGACGGCTCGCGACGACGTGACCGCGAGGTTGCAGGTGTCTGCGCCCTGGCAGCTCGTGACGTCGCGCACCGTGTGGAGGTCGAGCCGCGCGAGCCCCGCCTTCGAGAGCCGCGCATAGAGCGCGGGGACGGAGCGCTTGTCGACCCACGGGAGCAAGATGTTCTGATCGATGGTGAGGCGCACCGTGCCGTCACCGATCTCGTTCGCGATGGCTCCGAGCGCGCGCATCTGCTCGCTCGTGATGTCGCCGAGGTCGAGGCGGATGTACGCGGCGACGTAGTCGTCTTGCTTCTGATCGACGATCGACGTGGAGCGCCACGACAGGTACGCGCCGTCGCGGGCGACAGGCGCGTCGTCGACGACGGGGCCGGAGGGCGCGCGATTCGCGGCCGGCGGGAGCGCGAGCTCGGCGGCCGCCTCGGCGTCGACCTCGGCGCGGACCTTGGCGTACTCGTCGCGGAAGCCCTGCTCGCCGAGCTTCTTCCGCACGTACTTGAGACGCGCGCGCTGGCGGTTCTCGCGATTTCCGAGGCGATGGAAGATGCGAAGGATGGCCTCGCCGATGCGCCCGATCTCACCGGCGCGCACGAACTCGTGCAGAACGAGGGCGTTCTGGGGCGACGATGAGAGACCGCCGGCCGCGACGACCCGGAACCCGGGCTCGCCGTTCTGCACCGCAGCGATGAAGCCGAGGTCGTGGATGGCGGCCTTCGCGCAGTCGGACGCGCAGCCGCTGAACGCGATCTTGAACTTGCGCGGGAGCGAGGAGGCGAGGGGATGACCGAGGAACTGGCGGGTGACGGCCTCGGCGTAGGGCGACACGTCGAACGGTGCGCCGTCGCAGATTTCGGCGCGCTCGCACGCGGTGACGGCGCGCACCGAGTTGCCGCACGCGTCGCGTGTGGTGAGCCCGGCCTCGTCGAGGCGGCGCATGGCGGCCTCCACGTCGGTGAGCTTCAGGAAGTGGAACTGCACGTTCTGGCGCGTGGTCACGTGACCGAATGCGCGCGAGTACTTGTCACCGACATCGGCGAGCGCATCGAGCCCACGCGAATCGAGGCGGCCGAAGGGGATCTTCACGCGCAGCATCTGCACGCCCTCCTGCCGCTGGCCGTAGACGCCACGCAGCAGTCGGAACGCGCGGAACTGCTCGGCGGTGAGCTCTGCGCGTTCGTACTTCTCGAGCACGCCGACGAACTCGTCGACGTCCTCGGGGGCGGAAAACTTGGGCAGGTGCGCAGCAGCCATGGCGTCGTCCTCGGTGGTTCTAGACGGAGTCCTGGGCGAGCCCGTTCGGCTCGTCGAGGTAGCCGAGCTCGACGAGCTTGGCTGTGACGCGCTGCACGCAAGCGCGGAGATCGAGCGTGCTCGTATCGAGCGTCACATCGGCCGCGTCGGGCGGCTCGTAGGGATCGCTGATGCCGGTGAACAGCGGGATCTCGCCCGCGAGCGCCTTCTTGTAGAGGCCCTTCGTGTCGCGACGGATGCACTCGTCGAGCGGCGGCGCCACGTGCACTTCGACGAAGTCGCCGATGGTGGCGCGTGCAGCCTCGCGCGTGGCCTTGAACGGAGAGATGGCGGAGACCACGACGGCGACGCCGTTCCGCGCGAGGAGGTGCGCGACGAACGCGATCCGGTCGACGTTGATGTCACGGTCCTCGCGCGAGAACCCCAGGCCCTTCGAGAGATGCGTGCGAACGAGGTCGCCGTCGAGGACCTCGATGTGCCCGCTGCAGGCCCCCGCAGCGCGGAGCTCACCGGCCAGAGCGTCCGCGATGGTGCTCTTGCCGGCACCGGAAAGGCCGGTCAGCCAAACGACGAAGCCGTGCTCTCGATGACGCCGGGACATGGTCTTTCTGATGCTCGTGATACGTTCGCGGAAGTAGCGTTGTTCGGAATAGTGTGCGCGTGTCCACTATAGTGGAGGAAGCCTTGGCGGCAAGCAAGTCGAAACGAAGCAGTAAAGCGGGCCCTCGAAGTAGCGAGAGCGCCGCGGCAGCACCTGCAGCGTCTGAATCACGAGGCATGGCGGAGCAAGCGCTGGGCGACGACCTCGGAGCGGCTGAGCTCGCGCAGCGTGTGGCCGAGAACCTGCGCAGGAAGCGCAAGGCGCGGAACATGTCGCTCGACGATCTCGCGCGCGCCTCCGGCGTGAGCCGCGCGGCGCTCTCCCAGGTCGAGACGGTGAAGACCAACCCCACCGTCGGTCTCCTCTGGAAGATCGCCGTCGGGCTCGGCGTGCCGTTCGCGGACCTGATCGGCGAGGTGAAGAGCGGAACCAGCGTGCTTCGCCGCGGAGATGCGCAGGTTCTCCGCTCCCTCGACGGCAAGCTGGAGAGCCGGCCGCTGACGCCCGCGGGGGCCAATGCCCTCGTCGAGATCTACGAGCTGCGACTGTCGGCGAGGGCGACGCACGCGTCCGAGCCGCATGCGCCGGGGACGCACGAGTTCGTGGTGGTCCTCAGCGGCTCGCTGCGGTTGCATCTCGAGGGCGAGGTCTTCGATCTCATGGCGGGAGACAGCGTGTCGTTCACCGCCGACAAGCCGCACTCCTACGAGAACGCCGGTTCCTCCGAGGCGCGGTACCACAACGTCATCCTCTACGAGCGGTGACGGAACGGGAGGCCGCGCCGAGCGCGGGCCTTGATCGTATCGCGCCCTCTAGTATAGTGGAGGCATGTACGCGGCGACGAAGGAGTGGCCCGCTGCCGAGTCGCGCGAGGCCTCCGCGCCGACGCGCGAGGTCGTGTCGAGCGTGCGCGCCACCACCGAGCTTGCGCCGGATCCACTGGCAATCGCCGCTTTACAGGGGGTTTCGCTCTCGCTGGGCGATCCCGCGGTGTCGATCCTCGAGGACGTCTCGTTCTCGGTCGCGCCCGGCGAGGCCCTCTGCCTCGTGGGTCCATCGGGTGGCGGCAAATCTACGATACTGAACCTGCTCGCCGGTCTCATCACGCCGACCGCCGGTCGCGTGCTCTGGGAGGGCAAGCCGATCGACGGTCCTGCGCGCGATCGCGCGGTCGTCTTCCAGGACGCTGCGCTCTTCCCGTGGCTCACGCTGGAGCAGAACATCGCGTTCCCCCTGGAGCTGGCGGGCTTCTCGAAGGACGAGCGACGCGAGCGCACCGAGGAGCTCCTCCGCCTCGTGCATCTCCTGAAGTTCCGCGGCTCGTACGCCCACGAGCTCTCCGGCGGCATGCGTCAGCGCGGGGCCATCGCGCGGGCGCTCGCCACCAAGCCGCGCATGGTGCTTTTCGACGAGCCGTTCGCGGCGCTCGACGGCCAGATGCGCGAGCTGCTCCAGAACGAGGTCGAGCGCATCGTGCGCGCCACGGGCACCACGATGGTGTTCGTCACGCACCAGATCGACGAGGCGGTGCGCCTCGGCGATCGCGTGCTCCTGATCGGCGCGCGCCCCGGAAAAGTGCTCGGTGACGTACCCATCGATCTCCCGCGTCCGCGACGCACGGGTGACGTCGGGTCGGTGAGGCTCGTGCAGTCGATCGCTGCCGAGATCCGCGCCGAGGTCGAGAAGGTCGCGAGAGAGGAGGCGGACGGTGCGTGGGGTTCTTCGAACAGCCGTAACGGCGGCGATCCTCGTCGCAACATGGGCGGCGGCATCTAGGATCTCGGGCAGCCCGCTCTTTCCGGGACCGCTCGAGGTCGCTCGCTCGCTCGCTGCTGCGCTCGCGGCAGGTACGCTCGCGCGCGCCGTCGCCGTGAGCGCCGTGCGTCTCCTCGTGGGTTTCGCCATCGCCGTCGTCACGGGCGTGCCGCTCGGGCTCCTGCTCGCGCGGAGCGATGTGACGAAGCGCGCGCTCGGGCCGCTGCTCCTCGGCCTCTCCAGCGTTCCTTCGATCTGCTGGCTGCCGCTCGCCATCGTGTGGTTCGGGCTGTCCGAGGCCGCCATCCAGGTGGTCATCGTGCTCGGCGCCGCGCTCCCCATCACGCTCGCCACCGAGAGCGCGGTCCGTCAGCTCCCGCCCAGCATCGAGCGCGCCGCGCGGACGATGGGCGCGACGGGGCCGACCTTGATCTTCCGCGTGCTCCTGCCGGCGGCGATGCCGGGCATCCTCACGGGCGCCAAGATGGGCTGGACCTTCGCGCTCCGCTCCTTGATGGCCGGTGAGCTGCTCTTCGTATCGGGAGGCCTCGGGCAGCTGCTCGAGACGGGGCGCGACCTCGCGGACACCGCGCTGGTGCTGGGCATCGTCGCGGTGATCGTGGTGCTGAGCCGCGCCAGCGAGCGCGTTCTCTTCGGACCGCTGGAGCGCGTCATCGCGCGCCGGTGGGGGACGGCGACGCCGTGAGCGAGCGAAGCGGGAAGACCGAGCGCGACGGCATCGACGAGCTCGAAGACAGCGGCGTGCGCCTCGCCCCGCGCGGTCGCGTGTTCCTGGTCGGCGCGGGCCCCGGCGATCCCGAGCTCCTGACCTTGCGCGCGCATCGCCTCCTCTCGAAC
>JAXDMI010001077.1:0-5665 GCA_034666145.1 Myxococcales bacterium
GTCGGAGATCCGCGAGCGCATGCCGACGCTCACCGACGAGACCGCGCTCGAGCACGCGCGTCTGCAGTCGCTGCCGAGCAACATGCCTCCGCCGCGGCGGCCGATGTCTACGGTTCCGGGGCCGCTCCTCGATACGACGCGCAACCCACGCGATTCGTCGGTCGAGATCGACACTGGCGAAGAGGATCTCGAGAGCCTCGATGCGGGCGTGCAAGTGGCGATCCTGAGCTCGCGTCTCGCTCCGCTGACGCGCGTTCCGTCGCTCGCCAAGGAGCTGGCGCAGCTCGGAGCGCTCCTCGAGGATCCGAAGACGGCGTACGTCTTGGGGTTCGTCGACGGGCTCTTGCCGCTCGAGACGATCATCGACGTGACGGGCTTGCCCGAGCTCGAGACGCTGCGCGTGCTCGATCGCATGGTCAGCCAGTCGGTCGTGATCTTCCGTCGCTGACCGCGAGGCGCGTTCAGCGCTTCGCGGCGAGCGTCGCGATGAGCGCGGGCGTCACTTCGTCGAGCGAGCCGATCACCGCGTCGGCGATCGCGAAGCGCGCGTCGTGCTTCGGGTGATCGAACGGCACCGCGATGCACGCCATGCGCGCCGCCTTTGCTGCGATGACGCCGGTGAGCGAGTCCTCGAGCACGAGGCACTCGACGGCGGGCACGTCGAGACGCTCCGCGGTCCGGAGAAAGACGCCGGGATGCGGCTTGCCCAGCGGCTCGGTCGCCGCCGACTGCACGACGTCGAACGTGCCGCGCAGGCCGAGTCGCTCCAGCGTCGCGTCGATGATCGCGACCGGTGAGGACGACGCGAGCGCACGAGGCCGCCCTCCTTCGCGCGCCACCGCAATCGCGGGAGCGACGCCGGGGAGCGCGCGGCCTTCCGCGCGAACGAGCGCGGCCACGCGGGCAACGAGCCGGGCCTCGACCTCGGCCGGCGACCGGACGTCCCACGGACGGCGCTGATGCCAGTACGCGATCACGTCGTCGGTGCGCAGGCCTTTCGTGAGCGCGCAGTCCTCCTCGCCGAGGACCACGCCGACCTCACCGAAGATCTCGATCTCGGCCCGCACCCAGAGCGGCTCGGAGTCGACCAGCAGCCCGTCCATGTCGAAGATGACCGCGCGCACGCGGACATTCTCTCACTCCTTCGAGTAGACGAGGCGACCCTTCTTGGGGTCGGTCATCGCGATGGTGCGGGCGTCCACGACCTCGATGCGCATGACGTTGATGCTCGACTTGGCGAACGATGCTGCCTGCTCGCCCTTCGGCGCACCGGAGACCTTCGCGAGGACGTGACCCGGGCCATCGGCCGCGAGCTCGACCGGCACCTCCACGTACACGCTCTCCTTCGCGCCGTCGCTCTCGAACGAGGTCCAGACCGTGTGGCCCGACGTGTCGTTCGCGAAGCGGATCTTCTCCCTCGCGGCCTGCGTCGCGATCTCCGACCAGCACGCCTTCGCCTTCGCGGCGTCGTCGTTGCTGCTCTTCGCGCAGCGCTCACGAATGGGCGCGGCGACGTCGGAGGCCGAGAGCACGAACGCCCACGTGCCGGAGAGATCCGCGGCGGGCTCCGACTGTCCGGCCGTCGACGACGATGCGCTCGAGCCGAGCGTGGCGTCATTGGCAGTGGAGCTCGCGCAAGCGGCGAGAGAGAAGAACGAGAGAGCGGCGAGCGAGAGGAGCGTCTTCATGGGGCAGTCTCCGTGGGGGCGTGCGAGGGCACCGAGGCGTTGGGGAGGGACGAGGGCGGTCGCGCCGTCGTTCTGTCCCCTTCAACGCAGCCCCGTCGGAGCTGTGACGAAGAAAGTGCTCGAGCCTCTCAGTCGGTGCCGGCGTCGGCGATCTTCGTCGGTCCGATGAACACCCGGATGTACGAGATGACGTCGCCCGGCTCGGCCTTCTGCTGGCCGGTCAACGTCACTCCCGAATAATCGACGGGAAATGCGATCTGCTCGCAATCCGGCGAGGTCACCGTGACCTTCAGCGGCACGCCGGTGTCGACGTCGGTGAAGACGCCCGAGAAATTCTCGTCCTTCGTCGTCGACGTCGCGGTCTTGTCCGGCAGCGTGCTCTTGAAATACGTGAGCTTCGAGGTGCCGGGCGGGTCGAGGGTCAGCGTCGCGCCTTGCTCGCTGGTGCACGGCGCGAGCGGATAGATGCGCACGGCAAGCAGACCCTTCGCGGGATCGCGCGCCGGCAGGAGACCTTGGAGGAACATGGCGGTGCTGGTCGCGAGGAGCGACGTGTCTCCGCGGTCGAAGGCGTCGGTCTTCACGATCCACTCCTGCTCGTCGAGCTTGAGGTGATCGGGCGCGGTCACCGTCATCGAGTACGGCACGCCCTTCGGATAGCCGATCACGTAATTGCCGTCGTCGCCCGTGGTCGCGGTCTGGCCGGCGACGGTAACGACTGCAGCAGCGACGCCGGTCTTGCCGAGCGCGTCGATGATGCGGCCCTTCTGCGTCGGTCCGGTGATCGGCGCTGCTTCGGCGGAAGACTCCGAGGGCGCGTCGATGCCGCCGCCGCCTTCGGCTCCGAGAGCTGCCGGCGCATCATTGCTGGTGCTGCTGCTGCATGCGACGACCGCCGCGAGAGCGGTAACGGCGACCACGGACGAAGCGAAGAGAGCGGCGGAAATGTCGCGAACGCGCATGGGAAGAAGATATCACGGTCGACATGCGAGGCTCGAAGGGCAAGGCGTCATGACCAGCATTCCTCTCGTCTGTCTGCCGATCGGCTTCGCGCTCGTCTTCCTCCCGAAGATCGCGCTCTCCCTGGCGATGGCGAGGCAGCCCGAGGGCTACGACAACAACAGCCCGCGCGATCAGCAGGCTCGGCTGACGGGATGGGGACGTCGTGCCGCCGCGGCGCACGCCAACGGCTTCGAGTCGTTCCCGGCCTTCGCCGCCGGTGTGCTCGCCACGCAGGTGACCGGCGCGAGCCCGCACTGGGCGGCCATCTTCTCGATCACGTACGTGGTCGCGCGAACGCTCTACGCCTTTGCGTATCTCGCCGACGTCGGCCTGCTGCGCTCGGCCATCTGGACGATCAGCTTCGCGTGCTCGGTCGCGCTGATGGTGCTCCCGATCGTCACGTGACCCGCAAGCGGCGAGCGCTCACTCGGCGTCCACCTTGCGACCAGGCACGGGCGTCTTCGTGAGGAGAGCGACCGAGCGTGCCTTCGGCAGACCCGCATCGTCGGGACGCATCACGGCGACGACCATGTCGAACACGAGGCCCCACGTGACGTTGTCGTCCGCGGCCGCGAACCACGTCGGCAGGTCACATGCGAGCACGCGCTTGCGGATACCTTCCGACCCGCGCGTGAGATCGGGACCTGCCATGCCGTGCGTGAATCGCTCGGCGGTCGCACCCGATGCCGGCCACGTCGCGATCGCGCTGTCCTTCGCGATGTAACCCACGGCGCTGCAGCCCTCGGGCTTGGCGTCGAGGACGAACACGACGTCGGCGTTCGAGCGATCGCGGAGCGGCGTGTGGACCTCGACCGCCTTCGCCTTCTTCGAGAGGAGCGCGGCGAACACGGCCGCGACCTTCGGGAGCTTCGCGTCACGCGCGGCGTTGAGCACGAGCGTCTCGCCTTCGACGGGCTTGCCGCTGAGCGCTCCGGCGATACGGCCCTTCGGATCCGACGCGAGCTCGATGCGCTCGCCCGCCACGAACGCTGCCGTGTCGTCGACCGCGAGCTGGGGCTTGCCCGTCGCGGTGGCGGCAGGCGCCGGTGCGGGGGTCGTCGCGCTCGGCGCGGTGGTGACGGTATTCGCGGTGGACGACGCCGAACCGGGCTTGGGCTCGTCCTTGTCACAACCGGCGGCGAGCGCGGAGACGCCCAAGGTACCGAAGACGCCGAGGAACGCCAGGAACGGCTTCACGGAGCGAGGAAAGCTCATCGCGGCGCAGCATACCGCAATCGCCCGCGTGGCTTAGAGCAAGGGAACTGCGGTAGGCTCATCATCGAGATGACTCAGCCCCAGGCCCACGAGCCCGAGCTGTCACCGGAGGAGTCCTTCGAGGGACAGGTGGTCGGGGGAAAGTACAAGGTCGGGCACGTCATCGGTTCGGGCGGCATGGGCACGGTCTGGCTGGGGCACCACACGGGGCTCGGCACGCGCGTCGCCATCAAGTTCATTCGCCCGCAGTTCGCGGAGCGTGCCGACGCGCGTCGCCGCTTCGAGATCGAAGCGCGCGCCGCGGCGAGCGTCGACTCGAAGCACGCCGTCAAGGTCTACGACTACGGCGTCACCGATGCCGGCCTGCCGTACATCGTCATGGAGTACCTCGAGGGCGAGTCGCTCTCCGAAGCGCTGATCCGTCGTGGGCCGTTCCCCAGCGACGAGTCCGCGAAGGTCATCCGCCAAGCAGCGCGTGCGCTCGCCAAAGCGCACGCCGCGAACATCGTTCATCGCGATCTCAAGCCCGACAACATCTTCCTCGCCACCAACGTCGAGCCCGACGAGACCGACGGCCTGCCCTACGTGGTGAAGCTCGTCGACTTCGGCATCGCGAAGATGCTCGACGTCGAGCGCGCCGGCGCCAAGGGGCTGAAGGGGCCGACGCAGGAAGGCTCGGTCATCGGTACGCCGAACTTCATGAGCCCGGAGCAGCTCACCGTCGGCGGAACGCCCAACCCGCTCACCGACATCTGGTCGCTCGGCGCGTGCACCTACGCGGCCTTCACGGCGCGCATCCCCTTCGAGGGGGAGGTGCTCGGTGACATCGTCCTCAAGGTCTGCGTCGAGCCGCTGCCTTCGCCGACGAAGTGGAATCCCGATGCGCCCGAGGGCCTCGACGCGTGGTTCCACCGCGCATGTCATCGCGAGCCGGCGAAGCGTTTCCAGACCGTCGAGGAGATGAGCGAGTCGCTGGCGAAGGTCTGCGGGTTCGGCGCGGTCAAGGTCGCGACGATGTCGGAAGATCGCGTGCAGTATGCAATGAAGGCAGCCGATCCTTCGGCGATCGACGACCTTCCCGACGAGATGCCGAATCCGGGCATGAACGCGAAGACCGCGCTCCTCGCCGGGATCATCGTCGGCGTGTGCTTGATGGTGGGCGTGCTCGGCTTCCTCGCGTGGCGCGAGAAGCAAGCCGCCGAAGACGCGGAGAAGGCGCCGCCCGCGATGCTGGCCCCGCAGTCGCCGGCTCCGGCGGCACCGAAGACCTCAGCTCCGCGCTGAGAGCGCTTCGTAGGATCGATCGGCGGGCGTACCCGACTCGGCGGGGAGATTCGCGCGTGACCAGCCCGGCTCCGTGAGCTCGCCGAAGGAGCCGCGCGCTCCATCCCAGCCCGCGCGCTGATCGAGCACGCGCGTGAAGCCGGCGTCCGTGAGCGCCTTCGCGGCCCGGGCGCTGCGTCCGCCCATCTTGCAGCCGACGATGATCGGCGCGTCCTTGGGAAAGGCGCGCTCCATGACGGCGACGAACGCCGCGTTGGGCTCGAGACCGGCGGCGCCTGCGATCATCACGGGAACGTTGAACGCGCCCGCGGGATGTCCGGCGGCGAACTCCTCCTCGGTGCGGACGTCGACGTACGCGTACGCCTCGCTGCTCATCTTCGCGTGCGCTTCGGCGGGGGAGATGCGGACGCTGCCCTTCTCGCTCATGGGCCGACGCTAGGACAAGGGCGATCGCGCCGCAAATCAGGGCCGCGCCT
>JAXDMI010001078.1:0-6791 GCA_034666145.1 Myxococcales bacterium
CGCGCTGGAAGTCCATGACCTTCACGATGTAGTCGTGCGGCAGCTGGCTCGAGATCTCGTACTCGCGCTTGAAGCGCTCGAGCGAGACCTCGTCCTTCGAGACCTCGTCGTGGAGCACCTTCACGGCCACGCGCGTCTGCGTCTGCTTGTCGATGCCCTCGTAGACGCGACCCATACCGCCGTCTGCGACGACGCGACGGAGCTCGTAGCGGTTACAGAGGCGCGAGCCGAGCCGAGGATCCTCTTCGGTGTTCGCGATGGGCACCATGCTGGCGTGCTGCAGCGCGCTCCCGTCCGCCGGGCAGAACCCAGCGTCGTCCGGAAACACGCGCATGCACTTGGGACAGCTCTTCATGGTGTGCGAACGAGGCGTACGTGGCCGGTCTCGGTCCCGGTCTCAGTCTACTTTGGTCGCTTCGGTGGGGGACGCGAAGTAGATGATGCGATTGCACGACGGGCACTGCTCGATGAGCGGCTCCCGGCGCAGCCGGTGATAGAGCTGCGGAGGCAGCGCCATGTTGCACTTGTTGCACGTGCCGTCGCTGGTCTGCGCGATGGCCGTGCCGCGCTTGCCGCGCAAGAGCTCGTAGCGACGGTAGAGGACGACGGGGAGCCGCTTGACGATGCTCTCGCGTCCACCGCCGCGCTCGCTCTTGTCGGCTTCGAGCTTGGTGACCTTCGCCTGGATGTCGCCTTCCTTGGCGGCGAGCTCTTCGCTGATGCGCTTGTGCTCGGCCTCGGTGGTCTCGACGGCGGTGCGGATCGCCGAAGTGTCGGTATCGAGCCGCGTGATCTCGTCCTCGCGGTCGCGAATCAGCTTACGGAGCTCCTCGAGCTCACGCTGCGCTGCGTTCGTCTCCCGCTCGGTGCGCGAGCGATTCAGCTTTTCGCGCGAATGCTCGACTTGCTGGGTCATCGTACGGATGTCGATGTGCAAATCGTTCCGCTGCTTGTCTGCCGTTCCGACCGTCGCGCGGTCGACCTGCAGCCTCTCGTCCAGGCGCTTGAGGCTCTCCTTCAGCGAGTTCAGGACGCCTCGTTCCTCGGCGAGCTGCTCTTCCAGGGCCTTCACCGCGGCGTCCATCGCCGCCAGCTCCTCCAGCGCGCGAATCTGCTCGCGGGTCTGCTCAGTCGTGCTCAACCGCTCTCTCCTTCTCGTCCCGCCGCCCTAAGTGACAGATATGACTGGCCCGCCCGCGCCCCCACGCGGCGGGAATGATTCGTCCGCTCGTTTTGCTCTCGCTCACGTGGGCCCACCTGGGTTCGAACCAGGAACAACCCGGTTATGAGCCGGGGGCTCTGACCGATTGAGCTATAGGCCCCACTAACCACCTCGTCGCCTCGTCACAGCCGAAAAAGCTAGTCGAAGCAGGCGCGGGGGGGAAGAGGCACGTGCCGTGCCTGTCGTCGCGGCTTTCCGCCTGTGAATCAGCGACAAACGAGCCTTCGAAGCTCGAACCCGGCCGGGGCGGCGGGCCCGACGGCGTAGACGACGTCCCCCGCAGCGCCCGAGGCGACGATCCGCGTGCCGTCGAGCGAGGGCTCCAGGGTCGGCGCGCCGGCGAGGCCGAGGGCCGCGCCGAGCGGAACGAGATGCGCGTGCTCCTGCGTGTCGGTGAACGAGAGCCAACGCGGCGCGCCACCGTCGGCGACCGAGGCGAGCGGAAGGAGATCGGCGAGCGCATGTCCGACGCCGCCATCGAGGAGATCGCCGGCCTCGACGCGGTCCTTCTGTCCATCGACCGTGTAGCGGACGATGCGCTCCCCTGCTCCTTCGGTGATCGCGGCCTCGTCTTGCACGATGACGACGAGCCGCGGGTCACCGTTGCTTTCTGCTGCACCGGCGGCGAGATCGAACGACGCGACGCGTCCCTTCTCCGGCGTGACGCGGCGCACCGGCGACGTCGCCTCGCCCTTCGCGTCGAGCGCGACGAGCTCGACCCAGCGATACGCGCGTCGTTCGCCCGGTCCTTCGGCGGCGGCGCCGGCATCCTCGCTGGGCTCCGGACGACGCGCGAGCCACGCGAGCCAGTAGCCGCCACGTCGCGCGAGGAGGCGCGGCGCTTCCGCATCCGACGTGTCGGGCGATGCGACGCGCGGCTTGCCCGCGCCCAGGATCTGCACCTTCACGACGCCGCGATCAGCGAGCATTTGACCACTCACCATCGGCGCATCTTCGTCCCACGCGACGATCGGCGCAGCGTTGCCGTCCTTCGGCCACGCCACGTCGTAGGCGAGCGATTCGTCGGCTTGTTGGACGACCGAGCCTTCACGAACGAGCGCGCTGCCGTCGAGGCGCGCGATCTCGAGGAGGCGCGTCATCGTTCCGGCGGGGATGTTCGCGGGCGTGCCGGCCGCGGCGGAAGCAGCGCCCGCGCCCGCATCGCCGCTGCTTCGCGCATACGACGCGACGAACACGGTGTTGCCGCGCATCCGCGGCGACGGCGGCGGGTCGTCGCCGAGCGTCGTGCCGACGTCGATCATCTTCAGCGACGCGAGATCGAGCGAGGCGCGGACGACGCTCGCAAGACGTCGCGGGCCGTCGCGACGGACCACGCCGACGAGCAGCGCATCGGAGGTGGTGACGGCATCGCCGGCGACGACGTCGTCACCGGGGATGGCGAGGCGAGCACCATCGACGCGACAGCGCGGGAGGGACTCTGCGACGACCGCGGCGTTGCCCGACGCGACGGACGACGCTGCAGACGGCAGCGCGGCGGTCGTGGTGTTCGATGACGTGGACGGCGGATCGCTCTTCTTGCACGCCGTCGCTCCGGAGACACCGGCGACGATCAGCGCGAGACGCGCAAGCCCGACGAGCGCGCCGCGCACGCCGCTCACGCCTTCGCGCCGATCGCGGGCGCGGTCTCTGCCGTCGCTTCGGCCGGAGCCTCGCGCTCGACGAAGCCGTCGATGACCTCGAGCGCGAGCTCGAAGCGCTCGAACGGCGGCATCACGTAGGCGCCGGCCACGCGATGGCGCACGACGGAGAGCATCTCGCGCGCGATGGCGACGCCTTCCTTGCGTGCTTCGGGACCGCCACCGGCCTTGCGCATGCGCTCGCGGACCGCGTCGGGCACCTGCATGCCGGGGACCTCGTTGTGGAGGAACTCGGCGTTGCGATAGCTCGCGAGCGGGAGGAGACCGACGAGCACGGGAAGACCGAGCGGCTCGATGTCGGTGAGGAACTTCTCGAGCACGGCGGGATCGTTGACGGGCTGCGTCATCACGATCTCGGCGCCCGCCTCCTTCTTCTGACGAAGACGAGCGAGCTCACGCTCGTAGTTGAGCGCGGCCGGCTCGGCGCCGGTGGCGAGCACGAAGCGCGTCCCGGATCCGAGGGGTTTTCCGCCGGGATCGATGCCGTGATTGAGGCGCGCGGCGAGCTTCAAGATGCCGATCGAGTCGAGGTCGTAGACCGCGGAGGCATCGGGAAAGTCGCCCATCTTCGGCGGGTCGCCCGTGATGACGACGAGGTTCTTCACGCCGAGCTCGTGCGCCGCGAGGAGGTGCGCGAGCGTCGCGAGGAGGTTCCGGTCGCGACCGCAGACATGGAGGATGGTCTCGATCCCCTGCTCTTGCACGCGCACCGCCATCGCCAGGTTGCCCATGCGCGCCTGCGCGCGCGCGCCGTCCGCGATGTTGACGACGTCGACGCCGCCTCGCTTCAGCATCTTCGCCGCGGCGATCGACTTGGCGAGATCGAGCCCGACCGGAGGATTGACCTCGACCGAGACGACGAACTTCCCGCGCGCGATCTTCGACGCGAGGCTGCTGCGATCGGCGAACGGAACCGCCTTCGCCGCGCCCGCGAGCGCGTCGGGCGGCGGGTCGGCGGACCACGACACGAAGGTGTCGCTGCCTCGCGCGTTGACGACGTCGGAGTCGGGCGGCGTGCTCTTCGAGTCGCTCGATCCGATCATCCGCGCCGCGGCGGCGATGCGCTTCACGTGCTCGGGGGTGGTGCCGCAGCAGCCGCCCACGAGCTTGACGCCGAGCTTGTACATGCGCCGCGCGTACACGCCGAAGTACTCGGCGGTCGACACGTAGACGAGGCGATCGTCGACGCGCCGAGGAAGACCGGCGTTCGGCACCGCCCACACGGGAAGGCCCGTCTCGAGCATCGGCTGCACCGCCTCGAGGACGTTCATCGGGCCGTCGCAGCAGTTCACGCCGACCACGCTGGCGCCCCACTCCTTCATGAGGCGCGCGACCTCGGCGGACGTGGTGCCGTCGGCCATGCGGTTGTGCTCGTCGACGGACGCCGACGCGATGACCGGCACCTTACCGCCCGCGGCGAGGACGGCAGCCTCGATGGCAACGCGGAGCTCGTTGGTCTGGCGGAAGGTCTCGACGAGGAGCGCGTCGACGCCGCTCGCGACGAGCGCGCGGGACTGTTCGCCGAGCGCGAGGCGCACCTTCGTGATGTCGTCGGGCGAGGCCTCGCCGAGGAAGTAACCGGATGGGCCGATGGCGCCGACCACGAAGCCCTTCGCGCCGGCAGCCTCGCGCGCGATGCGCACGCCGGCCTCGTTGAGGAGGGCCACCTTCGAAGAGAGGCCATGCTTGTCGAGGCGCATGGCGTTGGCGCCGAACGTGTTGGTCTCGATGACGTTCGCGCCGGCGCGCACGTAGTCCTCGTGGACCTTGCGAATCAGCTCGGGGCGCGTGAGGTTCAGCTCCTCGAGGCACGCGTTGTAGAGCACGCCGCGCTCGAAGAGCTGGGAGCCCATCGCGCCATCGACCACGAGCGGTCCGCTCGCGAGCGCCTCGAGAAAAGTGGCCATGGCCCGAGGAGTTAGCGCGCCGAGGCGCATGCACGCAAGGACCGCGGATTTCCGGGGCGCGCTCGGAGTAGCATCGCGGCCGATGCCGGAGCCTCTCCAGAGCCTCGCACGAGCCTTTCCCGACGTGCGAACGAGCGACGATGCCGCCGATCGCGTCGCCTACTCCCGCGATCTCTGGCCGAGGCACCACCTCGCCGTCCGCGCGGGCAACGTCGGCGAGCATCGACCCGCGGGGATCGTGTGGCCGCGGACCACGGACGAGGTCTCGCGGATCGTGCGATGGGCTCACGACAGCGGCACGCCCATCGTGCCGTTCGGCGCAGGCAGCGGCGTGTGCGCAGGAGTGCTTCCGCAGAAGGACATCATCGTCCTCGATCTCAAGAAGATGACGAAGTGGCGCGCCCTCGACGAGCGCGCGCTCTCGCTCGACGTCGAGGCCGGACAGATGGGCCTGCCGCTCGAAGAGGACCTGAATCGCCGCGGCTACACGCTCGGTCACTTCCCTTCGTCGATCCTGTGCAGCACCGTGGGCGGCTGGGTGGCGGCGCGCAGCGCAGGCCAGTGCTCGGGCATGTACGGCAAGATCGAGGACATGGTCCTCGCGCTCGAGTGCGTGACCGGTACCGGCGAGATCGTCGAGCTCCGTCATCGCACCAGCGGCCCGAACCTGATCCCGCTCGTGATCGGGAGCGAGGGCACGCTCGCCGTCGTGACCAGCGCGACGCTGCGCCTCCATCGCAAGCCGGAGACGCGTGCGTTCGCCGGCTTCTCGTTTCCCACCACCGAGCACGGCTGGGAGGCGATGCGCGCGATGTTCCAGGCCGGGCTGCGTCCCGCGGTCTCGCGACTCTACGATCCGTTCGACGCGATGCTCGCCCGGCGCGGCTCGGTGAAGAAGGACGGCGCGGACTCGGGAGGCACGCCGGGGCTGGGCGCCGCTGCGCTGCGGAGCATTCTCCGCAGGCCGGGCGCGATCAACGAGCTGCTCGACGGCGCGTTCGGCAGCAAGATGCTGGGCGGGTCGCTGGTGGTGTTGATCTTCGAGGGCGAAGGTGACGGACCGCAGCGCGACATGGAGCAAGCCCGCGCGCTGTTCGAGACGATGCGCGCGAAGTACGAGGGCGAGGGGCCGGCCCGCAAGTGGCTGCTTCACCGATACTCCGTGAGCTACCGGCAGGCGCCGGTCTTCGCCGCGGGGCTCTTCTCGGACACGATGGAGGTGGCGGCGCCCTGGTCGAAGCTGCGCGCGCTCTACGACGGCGTGAGGCGCGCGCTCGGCGAGCACGTCTTCGTCATGGCGCACCTCAGTCACGCCTATCCCGACGGCTGCTGCATCTACTTCTCGTTCGCGGGCACCGCGGCGAAGGGCGAAGGCGTCACGCCCACGGCGGGCTGGGACGAGCGCTGCGAGGTGACGTACGACCGCGCATGGAAGGCGGCGATGGCCGCGGCCATCGAGGCCGGCGGCACCCTCGCGCATCATCACGGCGTCGGACGCTCGAAGGCGCCGCGTATGGCGCACGAGCTCGGCGCGGGCGGCGTCGACACCGTGCGCGCGCTGATGCGGGCGTTCGATCCGAAGGGCATCTTGAACCCCGGCAACCTGCTGCCGCCGCCCACGCCGGCGCCTTACGTCGACGATGCGCATCCGCGACAGATCAGCGAGGGAACGCCGTGAGCAGCACCGCCGACAGCATCGACATCGACACCGCGAGCCTCCTCGTCGGCGTACCGGCTTCGAAGGAGCTCGACGCGCTCGAGACCGCGCTCGCCGCCCGAGGCTTCACGCTGGGCGTCGCGCTCGATCGTGCCGGGGCTCGCGACGTCACCGTCGGCGACTGGCTCGCGAAGGGTGCGCCGGGCGCCGCGAGCGTATTCGCCGATCCCGCCGATCATCTCGTCGCCGGGCTGGAGGCCACGCTGCCGAACGGGCAGCGCCTCGAGGTGCGTCCTGGGCCGCGCCGCGCGGTCGGCCCCGATCTCACGGCGCTCGCGATGGGCACG
>JAXDMI010001079.1:0-3918 GCA_034666145.1 Myxococcales bacterium
GCACATATCCTCGAGCACGCCCCGCCCGTCGAGTGGTTCGAGATCCTCAGCGAGAACTACATGCAGACGAAGGGGCGACCCCTGCACTTCCTCGATCGCGTGGCCGAGCGCTACCCGATTGCGATGCACGGCGTGTCGCTCTCGATCGGCGGCACCGACCCGCTCGATCGCGCCTATCTCGCCGAGCTCAAGGCGCTCCGCGATCGAACGAAGGCGCTCTGGGTCTCGGATCATCTCTGCTGGACCGGTGTCGCGGGCAAGAACACCCACGACCTCTTGCCCATGCCGTACACCGAGGAGTCGCTGCGCCACACCGCGGCGCGCATCCGTCAGGTGCAAGACGTGCTCGGTGCGCCGCTCGCGCTCGAGAATCCGTCCACGTACGTGGAGCACGTGGGCAACACGATGAAGGAGTGGGACTTCCTCGCGGCGCTCGCGAACGAAGCCGACTGCGCGCTGCTCCTCGACGTGAACAACGTCTACGTGTCCGCGTACAACCACGGGTTCGAGCCCGCAGATTACTTCGCGGCCATCCCGTTCGATCGCGTCGTGCAGCTGCACGTGAGCGGTCACACGAATCACGGCACGCACATCGTCGACACGCACATCGGGCCGGTCATCGATCCCGTCTGGGAGCTGCTCGGCGAGGCCTATCGCAAGACGGGCGCGAGCATCCTCCTCGAGTGGGACGCCGAGATCCCGAGCTTCGAGGAGACGCACGCCGATGCGCTCCGCGCGAAGGACTTCATCACGCAGGACGGAGCGCCGGCGTGAGCGCAGGCAAGACCAAGTCGCTGCGTGACGTCCAGGTCTGGATGGTCTCCGCGATCACCGGCGTCCGGGATCGAACGCCCGACGCGAGCGCGAAGGACGTCGAGCGCTACGTCACGGCGGGCCCGCGGCTCTCGGCAGCCGATCGCTTCGACATCTATCGCTCCGGCTACCATGCGCGGCTCTTCGAGTGCCTGCTCGACGACTACCCGGTGCTCGCAGCGATGCTCGATAGCGAGTGCTTCGAGGCGCTCTGCCGCGCGTACGTCGATCGCCATCCGTCGGTGTCGCCGAACCTGAACGGCTTCGGGCGTCACATGGCGTCGTTCTGTCGCGAGGTGAAGCTCGACGCGTTCCCCGCCTTCGATGGACTGCGCGTCTTCGCCTCCGAGCTCGCGGCGCTCGAGTGGGCGCTCGTCGAGGTGCTGCACGCGGAGACGGCGGCGCCGCTCGAGATCACCGCGCTGCAGGCGCTGCCGCCCGAGGCGTGGGCCGGCGCACGCTTCATCAAGAACGAGGCGATCCGCGTGTTCCGCTTCGAGTACCCGGTGAACGCGGTCTTCATCGCGAACCGCATCGACGAGATCGTTCCGGAGGTGCCCAGCCCTTCGCCGAATGCCGTCGCGGTCTATCGCAAGGACATGCAGCTCTGGCGCATGGATCTCACGCCCGCGATGCTGGGTGTCCTCGAGCCGCTGCTCGCCGGCAAGACGCTCGGCGAAGCCCTCGAAGCGATCGAAGCCGAGGTCACCGACCCGGAGATCCTCGCGCAGACCGGCGCCAACCTGATGGTGTGGTTCCGCGAATGGGTCGACGCGGGCTTCTTCACGCGCATCGAGCTCGCTCCCGACTCGCCCGAGCCCTGAATCACGTTCGGCGCGCGGTCGCCGCCAGATACGCCACGGTGATCTCCGTCTGATCGAGCACGCCCAGCACCTTGCCGTCCTCGTCGACGACGAGCAGCTCGCGCATGGCGTTCGCGATCATGAGCTCGAGCGCGTTGTGCAGGTCGTCGGTGTCGCGGACCGAGAGCGGGTCGCTCATCATGTCGTCGGCGAGCGCGAGCTGGCTCACCTCGGGATCGCCGGCCGCCGTGCGCAGGATCTCCGAGGTGATGACGCCCATCAGCTTGCCCTCCGCGCTCAGCACCGGGAAGGCGTCCTGGAAATCGGCGTTGGCGACGACGCGGATGACCTCGGAGGCCGGCGTGTTCCGCGCGAAGCTCGCGAGCGGGCGGTCCTTCACGAGGATCTCGTCGACGCGGATGCCCTTGAGGAAGTCGACGATGAGGTCGTCGCGATGCGCAGGCGAGTCGCGCCGCGTCTGCACCTGCGAGTGGTAGAGCGTCTGGTTGCGCAGCGCCACGTACGCGATGCCCTCCGCGAGCATCAGCGGCACGAGCAGGTCGTAGCTGCCCGCGAGCTCGCACGTCATGACGAGCGAGCCGATAGGGACGTGCGCGAGCCCGCCGTAGAACGTGCCCATGCCCACCAGCGCGAACGCGCCGGGATCGATCCGTGGGTCGTGCCACAAGAGCTGCGCCGCGCGGCCGAAGGCGCCGCCGAAGATGCCGCCCATCACCATCGAGGGACCGAAGTCACCGGCGCTGCCGCCGCTGCCGACGGTGAGCGACGTCGCCATGATCTTCACGACGCCCAGCGCGAGCAGCACCTGCACGCCGCGCCAGCCCTCGGGGAACCAGGTCGCTCCGGAGATCGAGACCTGCGCCGCGCCGTAACCGCCGCCGAGGATGCCGAGGCCCTGACCCTCGCCCATGCGCGAGCTGAAGTAATAGATGATCGGCGTCGCGAGCACGCCGAGGAGCAAGCCGCCGAGCGCCGGCTTGGTCCAACCCGGCACGTCGATTCTCGCCGACACGCGCTTCACCCCGTGCAGCGTTCGTACGAACAGCGCCGCCATCGCGCTCACGAGGAGCGCCATCAACGCGTAGAGCGGAAGGTGCGCGGGAACGAACGGATACTTCGCGGCGTGCGCGAAGAGCGTCGATTCGCCGAAGAACGAGATGAACACCGAATACGAGACGACGCTCGCGAGGACCGACGGCACGAGCGCATCGGACTCGAAGTCGTCGCGATGGAGCACCTCGACGGCGAGGAGCGCGGCTCCGAGCGGCGTACGGAACACGGCCGACATCGCCGCAGCTGTGCCGGCGACGAGGAGGATGCGTCGCTCACGATCCGTCACGCGCAGATAGCGACCGACCAGCGAGCCGATCGATCCGCCGATCTGCATCGTCGGCCCCTCGCGTCCGCCGGAGCCTCCGAAGCCGAGCGTCGCGATCGACGCGATCATCTTCACGAACGGAACGCGACGCCGCACCTGTCCGCCGTGGTTGTGGAAGGCGTCGATGATCGCGTCGGATCCGCCGCCGCGCGTCTCGGGCGCAAGGATGGAGACGGCGCCACCGATCAGCGCCCCGATGCCGGGCAGCAAGACGAGCAGCCACGGTCGGAAGACGGCGCCGATCGACGGTATCGCTTCGCCTTCGCCTGCCGCGCGTAGCGGCAGATAGCCGGCGAGCCGCTCGAGCACGAAGTGCTGCGTGAGATCGAGGCTGTAGACGAAGACGAGGCTGGCGATGCCGACCGCCGCACCCACCACGGCAGCGTGGAGGAGCACGCGACCGAGCATCTGCAACGTGGGCGCGCCGCGCACCGAGAAGCCCTGCTCGAGGAGCGCCGTCAACCGCCGGAGCGCCGGTTGCGGCAGAGTCGATGGCCTACCCTCGGACGAAGGCGGCGGGCTCGAGGCGTCGGGCGTCATCCTGACGGCACGACGTTATACCAATCGTGGTCGCGTCAGACACCGATTGCCGCGACCCAGCCTTGCGAATAGTTGGTACTCAAAGTGGATTGGCGAGGACCGCGCGAATGGCAGAGTCGCTCGCGACGATCGACTCCTTCTGCGTGTTTGCGTCGCGGACGAGGAAGTACATCCAGCCGTCCGAGCGGAAGTGGGGGAACAAGGCGAACTGTCCGGGCGCCATGCGCGTGACCAGCCACTTCTTACCCGTGACGAAGTCGGCCATGTACACGTCCGAGCCGCCCTTTTCCTTGTAGGGCGCCCATGCCGCATCGGAGTCGAAGTCTTCGCGCGTGAGGTAGTGGTGCGTGACGAGGAAGCGCT
>JAXDMI010001080.1:0-5301 GCA_034666145.1 Myxococcales bacterium
GTCTGCACGTTGTGCTGGACGGTGATCTCGGTGATCTTCCGGATGCCGTCGGCGTCCATGATGTTGTCGCGATCGAGCGCCTCGAGCGGGGTCTGCTCGAGATAGTCGATGGCCGCGTCGTCGAGGATGAAGCCGTTGAGGTCCTTGCCGATGACCTCGATGATCTTGTCCTTGAACTCGTCGCGCTTCGTATAGAGCTGATCGAAGTTGAAGTGCTTGCCGACGGTCTTCAAGGCCTCGGCGAACTTCGCGGTGAAGAGCTCCTCGAGGGCCTTGGGGTCGCTGGCGCGCGCGCACCCGAGCGACTGGGCGACCTTCAGCACGTCATCGCGCGTCTTGTTCACGCGCACGAAGAACGTGACGTTGATGTCGGCGCGGATGTTGTCGTTGCAGATGAGACCTTCCTTGCCGCGACGATCGATGTCGATGGTCTTGACGGAGAGATCCATGACCTCGGCGCGGTTGATGATCGGGTAGACGATCGCGCCGGTGAAGGCGACGACGGGGTCCTTGCTCACCGTGTTGACGATGAGCGCCTTGCCCTGTTCGACCTGGCGATAGAAGCGCGCGACGAGCGCCAGCAACCCCAGGAGAAGAACGAACCCGACGGCGACCGCGATGACGATCGGAAGCACCTGCTCAGTCATGACTACCCCTCACTCCTTACGACGACGCGCACGACCAACTCGGACGGCCGAGAAGCCTCGCACACCCATCGAAGGAATGGAGGGGCTATTTCTCGGGCAAAAACCCAAGAGAACGCATGCTCGTGCTGACGACGCGTCGTGTCGATTGCGCGCAACCCGCTTCCAGCGGCGGCCGACTCGCTCTCCATGACCGATTCGATCGACCGCCGCGATGCTGGCTCGTGCCGTCTTCCAGGTGACCCGCACGAGCACGACGACGAGGCGCGGACGACCGCGAAGTCCGCGAGCCAAGCGGACGCGCCCCGCCAGGCGTGCATGCTCGACGTCGACTGGAACGAGAAGAAGGACGAGACGCCGTTCGGTCCGCCGCCGCCGCCGCCGCCTGCCAAGCAGGCGACGAACAACGCGACACGCACGCAGGAGCGCAACCTCGCGAGCGGCCCGTATGCAGCGGCCGGCTACGCGGAGGGAGGTCATGCCGTGTACGCCGGCGCAGCCATCATCAAGGGCCGTGACGCGAACGGCGGCGACGTCGAAGCGATGAGCGCCTCCGTTCAAGTCGGCGCGCAGCACGAAGCCCAGGCGACCGCGCTGCGCGTCGGCTTCTCGGATCCCAAGGTCACGATCGGCGCAGAAGCGGGGACCGCCAACGCGCACGTGGGCATCCACAATGCCGATGGGAGCACCGGAGTGAACAGCGGCTTCGGCCTGGTCGCCGCGGCCGCCGAGGGCACGGTAGGCGATGGAGCGAACAGCGCCACGGTCGGCATCGGAGCGGGCATCGGCGCCGAGGGCAGCCTCGGCATTCGCGACAAGGACGGCAACGGAAAGCCGGAGGTTTGCTTTCGGCTCGGCGTGAAGTTCGCGACCGTCGGCGCGTGCGTCGAGCTCCCCTTCCACGCGAAGATGTAGCGCGATGGCCAGCGCAGGAACCATCTCCACGCCGGGAGCTCGAGGCGGCGATGCGTATCGAGAGAGCATGGCAGCCGCGCTCGCTGCGCTGCCCCGACCGAACCGACCACGGCATCTCACGGGGCTTGGACCGAATGACGTCGATCTCCGGGCAACCGCGCTGCTACCCGGTCGCTTCGAGCTCGCCGGCGCGCGCGTCGAGGAGACGTGGTCTTCCGGCGCAGCCGCCCAACGTGACGGCGTCGTCCTCGCAGCGTCGGTCCTCGGCGTCGCAGACGACCTCGTCTTCGGCACCGCGAATCCGCGAACGCGCGGGATACTCCGCGCATCGATCCCGCGCCATCTCGGCGCGTTCGTCGCGGTGCCTCGCGGGCGTGCGGGGATCATGGGTTGGGCGGCGCGTCGCGGCATCGTCCACGAGCACGTTCCCGCCGACTCCGCCCTGCGCGACGCGCTCTTCGTGCGCGGTGACGATGACGCAGCTCGAGCGCTGCTCACGTCGGACGTCCAAGGCCCGCTCGTCGCCCTCGCGCCGATCATGTGGCGGCTCTCGGTCGGCGGCGGCGTCGTCGAGCTGACGTGGCGTGCCCCGTATTTCACGGCCGGCGTCGTTCTACCCCGCGAGGCGGTGGACCTCTGCGTCGCCGTCGCGCGCGCCTCGGTGACGGCGCGGTGAAGCTGGCGCTGACGCTGCGCTCAGCGCCTTGCCTGGCGTGACTTCTTCGCGCTGTCGTCGTCGTTCGATCGCTCGTCGGTCGGGCGCTCCTCGAGCAGGTTGTCCATCGGCGCCACCGTGAACTCCTGGCGCTCGCCGTCGTAGCCGACGATCACCACCTGGTCTCCGCGCTTCAACGTCTCGCCGGTCTCGACCCGCACGCGCACCACGAGCCCGGCGCCGCCGTCCTCGAGCAGCGCCTCGCCGAAGCGATCGGTGACGGTGCCGGTGCGAACGGTGCACACCTTGCCGACGAGGCTCTCGTGCTTCGCGGCGAGCGGGGTCACGAAGATGCGCGCGAGCGGGCGCACCGCGATCGACGTGAACGGAAGCGCGAGCACGGGCGCGAGCAAGAGCACCGCGAAGCGCGCGAGGCCGAGGAGCCCCTCCGGCATCCACGCGGCCGTTGCTTGCATGCCGAAGATGCTGAAGAGCCACGAAAATAGGACGATCACGCTGATCACGAGCGTGGCCGGCGCCGACCGCAGCTTCAGCGACGCCATCATGCCGGCGAACGCACCGTGATGTCCGCCGTCGCCTGCGTCGCCGCCGTCGCCTGCGTCGCCGCCATCGCCACCGTCCGCATGGCCGCCGTGTCCGCCGGCGTCGGCATGACCGCCGCCGTCGATGCCGTCCGCTGCGCCGTCTGCCGCGCCGTCGAGCGCGCCGTCTGCCGCGCCATCCGCGCCGTCGAGATGGACCGCGCCCACCATCACGAAGAGCCAGTACACGATGGCGATGCCGAGGAGCACCGTGTAGACGACGCACGGAAATGACAGCGCAACGGCGAGGAAGTGCGCGAGCATGGCCGTGGCTGCGAGCGTAGCGCGAGCGTGGAGGCCACGCGCGCCGTTCTCGTCCGCCGTTGTCGTCTGCATCGTCCGCCTCGTCCGCCTCGACGTGCGCCGATCCGAGGGCGTAGCATCGCCATGGAATGAACTCGCGCCCGCTCCTCTTGCTCGCGGCCATCGCTGCCGCCACGTCGCCGGACATGGGAAAGAGCGCGCTCGATCGCTTCAAGGGCGGCGTGCGCGACGGCTTCGCGCGTGACCCGATGGGCAGCGTCCTCGCGGCGGTGCTCGGCGGCGCGTGGATGTTCTACAAGGCGGAGCACGGTCACAACCCGAAGGTGAAGAGCTATTACGACGCGCTCGTCTACGTCTCGACGAACCTCTCCGTCGGCTACTCGGACATCTTCGCGAAGACGGCGCGTGGCAAGGCCATCGGCACTGCGCTCATGACGTACGGCCCGGCGATGGCGGCGAAGATCTTCGACACGCCGACGGGAGCCGGCGCACCGGTGGTCGCGCCCACGCCCGTCGTTGTCAGTGCCGCAACCGCCGCTGCGCCGGTGCCCGCCAGCGCGGCGCCGATCGGTTCGAAGGACATCCTCGATCGGCTCGATCGCATCCTCGCCATCCTCGAAGCGAATCGCGACGCGACCCGCGCAGCGTCACCGGCCGCGCAGCCTGCCGTGAAGCCCGCAGCCCAGCCCCTCCCCCAACCTCTCCCCGAACGCCCAAGCGCGTGAACGTGCGCGCTTGCTCCCTCGCGATCGGTGGGGCGCTCGCTCTGGCTGCGCTCGCGATCGGCTGCTCGACGAACGACGCGAGCGCCGCCGTCGCCGTCGATGCCGGCATCGGTGACGGCGCCGTCGCGAGCACGCTTCCGCAGACGTGCACGCGAGGCCCGAAGCGGACCGACGTGCCGGCCACGTGCAACGGTGCCGCGGAGCTGTGCGCGCGCACGTACGACAAGGCGACGACGCCGATGACCCACAACGCGATGTCGAACGCCGACGACGGCTTCAACTCGCCGAACCAGAGCCACACGCTCGCGCGACAGCTCGCAGACGGCGTGCGCGGCATGATGCTCGACCTCCACTACTACGACGTCGACAGCAACGAGAACGTGGTCGATCGCATCGAGGGCAGGACCGCCGTCGATCAGGTCTACCTGTGCCACACGTCCTGCGCGCTCGGTCACACGCGGCTGCTCGACGGTCTCTGCAGCATCACGAGCTTCCTCGACCAGAACCCGGGCGAGGTCTTCAGCGTCATCTTCGAGAACTACTCGACCGATGCCGACACCGACGAGGTGCTGCGCGCGAGCGGGCTCGCCGACTACGCGTACGTGCATCCGAAGGGCGCGCCGTGGCCGACGCTCCGCGAGCTTATCGACACGAACAAGCGCGTCGTCGTCTTCCTCGAGCAAGGCGGCGGCACGCCCGCGTATCTCCATCGCGCTTACGCCGACGAGATGTGGGACACGCCCTACTCCTTCACGAAGAAGGAGGAGTTCTCGTGCGCGCTGGGGCGCGGCTCGAAGTCGAACGCGCTCTTCCTCGTCAATCACTGGCTGAGCAATCCGTTCGGCGACATCGCCTTCGCGCGCGACGTCAACACGACCGCCGTGCTCGGAGGCCGCGTCACGCAGTGCACGACCGAAGCCGGCCGCGCGCCCACCTTCGTGAGCGTCGACTTCTACGACGTCGGCGATCTCTTCGGCGTGGTCCGCACCGCGAACGGCCTCTGAGCCGTCGTGTTGCTCAGGGTTGGGCGGGCTTGGACGTGGAGAGCTTCATCAACGGCGCACATTCCTTGCGTGCCAGCTCGAAGCGCATGCTGCGCGAAGCGATCTGACAACGCAGGTCCTGCACCGCCATCGACTTCGCATACCGCTCGAAGAGCGGCTTGAGAGAGCTCCATGCAGCGACGACATCGCCCGCGAGTGATGCGCGATACGCCTCCGTAAATCGCTCGCGGTCGTTCCCCACCAGCTCCGGTGTCTCCGGCACACTCGGCACGAACGGCGTCACGGTCTCCCCCGTGGCCGTGGCCGTGGCCGCGGCCGCTCCCTTCGCCGGCGCACGCACCTCCTCATTCCGCTTCGCGAGCCCAGCGCGCATCGCTTCAATGCTCGCCGCCCCAAACCCCGACACCTTCCGGTCGTACTCAGGCGCCATGATCCCGTGGGCGCTGGCATCGTGCTCGGCGCCGAGCGTGTGACCGAGCTCGTGGAGGAACA
>JAXDMI010001081.1:0-8977 GCA_034666145.1 Myxococcales bacterium
GTCGCCGCCGTCGTCGAGGATCATGTTCGGGCCCTTGCCGCCCGCGAACGCCGTGAGCTGCATCTCGATGCACTGCTCGTACTCGGGCTCGGACATGCCCTTCCACGCGAAGACGGGGACGCCGGTCGCGGCGATGGCGGCCGCGGCCTGATCCTGCGTCGAGAAGATGTTGCAGCTCGTCCAGGTGACCTCGGCGCCGAGCGTCGTGAGGGTCTCGATGAGGACCGCGGTCTGGATGGTCATGTGGAGGCAACCCGCGATGCGGGCGCCCTTGAGCGGCTTCGCCGCGCCGAACTCCTTGCGGAGCGACATGAGGCCGGGCATCTCGCTCTCGGCGATCGCGATTTCCTTGCGACCCCAGGCCGCGAGAGAGATGTCCTTGACCTTGAAGTTGTCAGCCATTGTCGTTGTCTCCTTATTTCTTTCTGCGTGAAACCATCACCTGCCATGGCAGGTGTGCGTCTTTGCCCTTGCCGCACCATGCGGCGGGAAGCTCGATGACCTCGGCGTCGTGCAGGCCGGCCTCGCGCGCGAAGCGCAGGAGCTCCGCGCCTTCGAAGCCGAGCCAGAGATCCGCCTCGTCGCGCATCGACTCGTCGTCGTGGCGGCCGTAGTCGAGGATCAAGACGGCACCGCCGACCTTCGCGAGCTGCGCGAGCTGGCGGACGAGATCGACGGGGCGCGGCGCGTGATGGAGGAGCCGCGATGCGAAGACGACGTCGGCGCCTTCGCCCACGTGCTCGCGTAGCTCCGGTGCGCCGAGCTCCGCCTTGAGGAGGCTGACGTTCTTGTAGCCGCGACGCGTGACGCGCGCGCGTGCGCGATCGAGCTGAGCGCCCGAGCGATCGACGGCGACCACGCGCTCGAACGAGGGCGCGAGCACGTCGAGGAGCGCGCCGTCACCGGTGCCGGCGTCGACGGCGAGCGCGCGGTTCGGAAGAAGACGCGCGAGCGCGGCGACGTACGCGGTGGTGGCGTCGAGGGCGTCGGTGGTGTCGCGCGCTTGCGACTCCTGCGCGAAGAACTCGCGCGCGACGAGATCGCGCTCGCGGAGCACGTCGGCGATGCGCTGGAGGCTGCCGTCGGCTTCGCAGAGCGCGCGACCGCTCGCGAGCGCATCGGCGACGACGGGATCCGCAGCCGCCGCCTCGGCGATGCGAACGAGCCCGCGCGTCCCTTCGCGGCGCACGAGCACGAGCCCCGCTTGCTTCAGCGGCGTGAGGTGCCGCGAGACGTTGGGCTGGCTCTCCCCGAGGAGCGCAGCGAGCTCACCGATCGCGAGCTCCTCTGCAGCCGCGAGCGCCAAAAGCCTCAGACGCACCGGCTCCGCGAGCACGCGGTACAGCTCCCAACGCGTATGCGGCGCAATCGACCCATCCAACACCCCTTCTATATATACAGATATACGGATGGATGCAAGTACCCACACCCTCGGTCATCACCCCGTAGCCGGACCCTCGGTCATTAAGCCCCGAAATGACCCAGGGTCATAAAGCTCGAAATGACCCAGGGTCAGGAGGGCTGCTCCGGACCCAGGGTCGTGAGCATACGGGTATGCGAATGGACGCAAGCGATGACCCTGGGTCGGGAAGGTCAGCAGCCCGTGGCTTTGCGGCGGTCGCAGAGGCTTTGGATGACGACGTCGATGGCCCCTTGGTGCAGTCGGGCTTCGACGGCAGACACCTCAGGTCCTCGGGAAGGGCTCTCGCGTCGCTTTTCGCGGGTTCGAGCGGTCGGTGCCGCGCGCGTATTCCTGGCGCCCGGAGGTCTGAACGAACGGACCGCCGTTCTCCTCCGTGACCTCGAGATCCTGGAGCTGATCGCTCTGATCCTCGCCGCTGGTCATCGTGCGGACCGCCTCCTCGCCGAGCTCCTCACCGAGGTTGTCCTGCGTGCGCGACGTGCGGAGAAACGCGCGTGCGTTGTCGTCGGGGTCCTCGGCGCTCTCACGGCTTCGCGCACGCAGATCCGCCGCGTACTGCTTGTCGAGATGCCCCGTCGCATCCCGCCGGTTCGCGGTCCGCGTGCTGCCCGCCTTCACCTTCGCGGGCGCTTTCGCCTTCGCGGGCGCCTTCGCCTTCGCGCGCGCTTTCGCCTTCGCGGGCGCTTTCGCCTTCGCGCGCGCCTTCGCCTTCGCAGGCGCCTTCGCTTTCGCGCGCGCTTTCGCCTTCGCGGGCGCTTTCGCCTTCGCCTTCGCGGCCTTCTTCTTCGTGGAGCTCATGGCCGCGATCCTACACCCGGGTTCGCCGCGTGCGGCGCTCGGCTGCTGTCGATACGCCCTTCGATTCGCATGCGCTCGACGATCGCGGACGGCAGGGCTATCGTCCGCCCGCCCTGATGCCGCCGCCCGTCCCTCCCCCTCCTTCGGCCGCTGAGGGACTCGCGGGGACCGGAGCCGGACCGCTTCTTCCGCGCCCCTGGAGCCGGCGACCCTTCTCGCCGTTCTCCCGGCGCGGCGGCGCTCGCCTCCGTCGCTGGGCCGGTCGCGCGCTCCTCTTCGCGCCGACGCTGGGCATCGTCGCCGTCGACCTCTCGAAACGGCATCCGCGCCTCCTCGCCTTCGAGGGACGCGACCTCCTCTTCTACGTCGGCAGCGTCGTCGTCGGCATGGTGCTCTGGACCTCGCTCGTCGGCGTCGCGACGCGTGCTCGAGGTCTCGCCCGCTGGCCCGTCCGCGTGCTGCTCGTGCTCGGCGCGCTCCTGCTCGTGGGCGGCCAGATGTACACGTTCCAGCGCTACCAGGCGTACGTGAACCATCGCGCGGTGCTCGTCGGCACCTCGTTCCTCCCGAGCATCGGCCAGCAGCTCTGGTTCGATCGCTGGACGTTCCTGCGCGCGCTCCTGCCGTGCCTCCTCTTCGCCATCGCGGTGCCGCTCGCGGCCGTGAAGCTCGCGCCGATGCGCAAGCGCTCGCGCGGATGGCTCTGTCTCGATCTCGCGCTCGTCGCGGTGCTGCTCGGCGCGTTCATCTCGCCGGAGCGCGGCGCCGAGCAGGGCCAGCCGCCGGACATCATGTACGTCGCCGCGATGGGTCAGCTCGCACGCGCCCGCTGGGATCACAACGAGACCGTGGAGCGCGTCCACCCCGGACCGCGCGCGCCGGAGCCCGTGGCGGCGATGGTCGCGAAGCCCTCGCGCAAGCGCAACGTCGTGATGGTGATCACCGAGTCGGTTCGCGCGCAGAGCGTGTGCCTCGACTACTCGGAGAGCTGCCGCTACACGCCGTTCTCCAACAAGGCCGTGCCCGACCGCATCGCGCTCACGCAGATGCGCGCGCTCGATTCGACGACCGCCATCTCGCTCGCGATCATGTGGAGCGGCCTTCTCCCCACCGAGCACCGCAAGGAGCTGCACAGCGCGCCGATCCTCTGGGAGTACGCGCACGCCGCGAAGCTCGAGAGCGCTTACTACACGTCGCAGAACCTTCTCTTCGGCAACTCGGGCACGTGGCTCGAAGGCACGCCGTGGACGCGTCACGTCAGCGCCACGATGATCGAGCCCGAGGCCACGTACGAGACCGGCGCCGACGACGGCAAGCTCGTCGACTATGCCCTCGAGGACATCGGCGCGCTGAAGGAGCCGTACCTCGCGGTCGTGCACCTCTCGAACACGCACTTTCCCTACAAGATCGACCCCGACGACATGCCGTTCACGCCTCAAGAAGAGGCGACCGGCCCCGGCTACGAGAACGAGATCCTGAACCGCTACCAGGACTCGATTCACCTCCAGGACAAGGCGGTCGGCCGCTTCCTCGAGCAGATGAAGAAGCGCGGTGACGCCGATCGCACGGTCATCGTCTTCGTGTCCGATCACGGCGAGCAGATGCGCGAGAAGGGCGCCGTCGGACACACGGGCACGCTCTTCGATCCCGAGATCCGGATCCCGTTCTGGGTCTCGGCCCCGAAGGGCACGCTCACCGACGACGAAGAGGCGAGCCTGCGCGGCCTCCACACGACGCCGGTCACCTCGCTCGACGTCTTCCCGACCATGATGGACCTGCTCGGCCTGTGGGATGCCCCCGAGCTCGCGCCGTTCCGCTCGCGCATCGCCGGCCAGAGTCTGCTTCGCGGCGGCTCGACGCCGGATCGGTCGATCGTCCTCACCAACTGCAGCGAGCTCTGGGCGTGCGCCTTCAAGAACTGGGGCGGCATGCACGGGACGAAGAAGCTCATCGCCCACCAGGGCGACAACGCCTGGAACTGCTACGACATCAAGAGCGACCCCGAGGAGAACAAGCCGCTCGCCGCCGCCGAATGCGGTGATCTCCTCCCCATGACCGAGCGCGTCATGGGCGGCCGCCCGTTCTGAGCTGCTACGATCGGTCGGTCATGTTCCGGAGCGCGACGCGTCGTCCATCGCGAGTCTTGGCCCGCATGCTGGCGCCCGCTCTGGCGACGGCGGTGGCCGCGACGATGCTTGCAGGATGCACGTTCCTGATCGGCTTCGACGACGTGCCCGGCCCCACCGACGGCAGCGTCGACGGCCCGCCGATGATCAACGCGCCCGACGTCCGCGTGGACGCGCCCGCCCAGCCCGACGCCCAAGTCGGCGATGCCGGCGCCGACGCGCGCGACGCCATCGCGAATCCCGCGGCGTGCACCAATTTCTCCGATGGGAAGTACTGCGGCGGTAACCAGATCCCGTGGCCGGTCGCGAACAAGGACGACCTGGTCACGTGCAAGGGTCACGTGGTGTCGAACGTCCGGTTCTGCTCCGGTCTCGGCGGCTGCATCCGCATGCTCAACGGCTACCCCGACCAGTGCGACGAGTGCGCGACGAAGGCCGACGGCCTCTATTGCGGGCGGGACATGGGCGGCTGGGAGGCCAAGAATTTCAATTCGCTCGTCCACTGCCAGAACAAGGCGGCGGTCACGGTCATGCCGTGCGGGGCCCAGACCTGCACGTCCAACGGTGCGGCTTCGTCCTGTAAGTGATCTGGGCAAGCGATGGACACGTGACCGCGATCGGGGCGAAATGAGGCTGTACAACCCTCGTTCCATGCGACCATGACAGACATGGAAGGCGAAGGCCGCGCGCCGAAGCCAACGGGCCCGCAGCAGCCTCGCGAACGCGAAGACGTGCCCACGGGTCGCTTCGCAGGTCGCGCCACTCTGGAGTCGATCGACCTCGAGGACGTCGAGGCGGTGCCGGCGAGCGTCGACGACGTCAGCGACGACATCGACATCGAGTTCGACGAGGCGGCCGCCGAGCGCGGCTCGGTCGACAAGCTCCTCGCGATGACCGGGGAGAACTGGTCGATCGACGCGCAGCGCGAGAGCCTGAAAGAGGCCGCGAAGGACAAGAGCCCGATCGAGAAGGAGACCGAGAGGCGCGACGAGGCGAGGCCGAACGCGAAGCCCTCGCTCTCCATCCCGACCCCGTACGACTTCGGCGGCACGGATCTCATCACCGACATTCCGTCCAACACGGGGCCGGCGAACACGGGGCCCGCGACGACCGGGCCGCTCGGGCAGACACCACGCTCGATCCCGCCTCCTCTCCCTGGTGCCGCCGCGTCGCCGAGCACATCGGCCTCGGTCGCGCCGCCGCCGCTCCCCGCCGCGGGCAAGCCGGGGACGCGACCGAGCGTTCCGCCGCCGCCCCTTCCGGCACGCGATCGCAACGAGGACACGGGCGGAGCGCTTCGTCCGCCGGCGATGCCTTCGAATCGCCCGCCGGCCATCGGCGCGCGCTCGGTGCCGCCCGCCAGCGGCGAGGGACCGGCCGCCGCCAAGTCGGTCGGCCCGCCCAGCGGCTCGACTGCCGCGTCGCGACGACCGCCTCCCCTTCCGCGCGGCGATCAGACCGGAGGCAGCAAGTCGCCGCCGGTGCAGCTCGCAGCGCCGTCGGTGTCGCACGAGGGCGCATCGCTCGTCGAGCTGCTCACCGCGCGCGTCGAGCGTCTCGAGGCCACCGAGGACACGGTCGGTCTCTCGCGCGCCTTCGTCGAGCTCGCCATCGTCCACGAGACGATCGCCGACGACGCAAAGGTCAACGCCGCCGCCGACGCTGCGCTCAAGGTCGATCAGGACATGGCCGCAGCGCACTCGATCCTGCGCCGCCGCCTCCATTCGCGCGCGCAGCTCGTACCGATGCTGCGTCACCTGGAGCGCGAGCTCACGGTGGCGTCGAGCGAGTCGGCGGCGGTGGAGCTGCTCGCCGAGAAGGGTCGCCTGCTCGAGGCCGGCGATCGCGCCGACGACGCACGTGAGGCGTGGGAGCTCGCGCTCGGTCGCGCTCCGCATCATGCCGCCGCGCTGAAGGGCCTCGAGGCCGACCTCGTTCGCCGCGCCTTCGCCGACGGCGCCGACGATGACGCGTGGGAAGACCTCGTCGCGCACCTCGGGCGCATGTCCGACGCGTTCGCGTCGCAGCCGAACCTCGCCGGGTGGCTGCACATCGAACGCGCACGCATCCTCGAGCTGCGGCTCGGTCGCATCGATGCCGCGCGCGGCGCCTACGAGCGCGCGCTCCGGCTCGACGGAAGCGTCGGCCCCATCCGCGATGCCTTCACGATGCACGCGGCGGCGCATCACGACTCGGCGCGCCTCGCCGCGTTGCTCGCCGACGAGGCTCGGCTCGAATCGAGCTCGAGCCGCTGCGCGCGCCTCGAGCTCGACGCTGCGTGTATTACGCACACACTTCTCGGCGACGACGCTCGCGCCATCGAGCTCCTCGAACGGGCCGCCGCTCGCGCTCCCACCACGCCGTCGGTCGATCGCCGAGTGCTCGACGATCTCGTGCGGCTCTACGAAGCCTCGACCCAGTGGCCCGAGGCAGCGCGCACGCGGCGCCTCCGCATTCGCTTCTTCACCGACGCGACCGCGCTCGTCTACGAGCTGCGCCGCCTCTCCAGCATCGAGGAGCGCCTCGGCAACATGGAGGCCGCGATCGGTGACGTCGAGCGCGCGCTCTCCCTCGATCCCGAGGACGCGACGCTCGTCGAAGAGCTGGATCGCCTCCTCAGCGCCGCCGGCAAGGACGACGAACGCATCGCGCTCTGGCACAACGAAGCGCAGCGCGCCGAGGACAACACCAAGCGCGCACGCGCCCTCGGTCGCGCCGCACAGCTCGCCGAGAACCTCGGCCGTCACGACGACGCGCTGCGCCACCTGCGCGCGGCCTGGGTCGCGGCGCCGGGCGACTCCGAGATCCTCGATCAGCTGTCGCGGCTCATGTCGCCGGCGCCGTCGGAGACCTTCGATCGCGAGGTGCGCGCGCTCATCGAGCTCTACGCGCAAGCCGCGCAGTCGACCCGCGATGACGGGCGCCGCGTCGCGTACCTCGAGAAGGTGGCGATGCTCTGGGAGGAGCTCGTCGGCGATCCGATGCGCGCGGCGCGGACCTACGAGGAGATCCTGCGCATCGAGCCGGGTCGTCGCGGAGCCATCCTCGGTCTCGAGCGAACCGCCGGGCGCATCGGCGACGATCGGTCGCTCTCCAAGGCGCTCGTCGAAGAAGCGAAGCTCGCCGAGGACGGCGCCTCGGTGCTCGCGCTGCGCGTGCGCTCGGCGCAGGTCCTGGCCCGCGTCGATCCTCCGCGCGCCGTCGCGCTCGTGCAGGAGGTCCTCACCCAGGATCCGCAGCACGTCGCCGCGCGCGCGCTCGAGACGCGACTCCAAGAGGAGGCCGGGCGCTGGGAGCAGGCGGCGGCCTCGATCCGCGCCCGTATCGACATCGCCATCACCACACGCGACAAGGTGGCGTTGTGGCTGTCGCTCGCTCACGTGCAAGATGCACGTTTGCGCGACCCGAAGGCGGCGGTCGAAGCGCTGCAGGCGGCGCGCGCGGTGGATCCCATTCATCCCGTGCCTCCCGAGGAGATCGCGCGCGTCCTCGAAGCGGCCGGCGATGCTCGCGCCCTCCGCGTGGCCATCGAGCAGCTCGCCAACGACGCCATCACGCCGCAGGAGCGCGCGCGTCACCTCACGCACGCGGCCGAGATCGACGAGCTCCGCCTCGACGACGACGTGAGCGCGGCCGCGCTCTACGCGCGCGCGCTCGCAGAGACGCCGGAAGACGAGATGATCGCCGACCGCCTCCTGCGCGTGCTCGCGCGGCGCGTGGTCACCACCGCCGGCGCGCCAGGACCGAGCATGTTCGGCACGCCCGCGTGGGACGAGCTCCTCACGCAGCTCGCGAAGCGCTCCGAGAAGGCGACGACGCCGGCCCAGGCCCAGGCGTTCAACTTCCAGCTGGCGTCGCTCCTCGTTGCCGCCAACAAGGACTCGGGGTCCCTCGGGCGCGCCTCGCGCATTCTCGAGGACATCACCGACACCGATACGCGTCATGTCGGTGCCCTGCGGTTGCTCGAGGCCATCGCGCGACGTGGCACCGCGTATCCGCCGCTCGCGCGCCTCCTCAGGATGGCCGGCGACGGCTTCACCGACGTGCGCGCACGGCTCGGTGCGCTCTGGGAGCTCGCTTCGCTCGAGGCGTGGCGGCTGTCGGCCGGCGAATCGGTTGCAACCTACACGCGAATCCTGGAGCTCGATCCCACCGATCCCTCCGGCCTCGAAGCCGCGGTGCGGCTCTCGCTCGGCGCCGCGCGAAAGGGCGACTCGTCCGCGCGACGCGCCGCCATCGCCGCCTTGCGCTCGCTCTCGGCGCTCGCTCAAGAGGAGGCCACGAGGCTCGCCACCGAGCTACGGCTCGCGCTCCTTCTCGAGCAGCACGCGACCGAGACCAACGATCGCGAGGCCGCCGCGTCCTCTGCGCGCGAGGCGCTCGAACGCCTTCGCGAGGCGCTCGCCCTCGACAACCTCAGCGTCACTGCGGCCACCTCGCTCGCGCGTCTCGCGAATCGTCTCGGCGACGCGAGCGGCGCCGCCGCCGCCGCGATCTCGCTCGCCGAGCTCTCGGTGCAGCCGAAGGTGCGCGCGAAGTACCTCGTCGACGCCGCCAACCCCCTCCACAGCGACGCTCCCGACGAGGCGCTCGGCCCCATGGGCGAGCGCACCGAGCGCGCGGCCCAGCT
>JAXDMI010001082.1:0-4501 GCA_034666145.1 Myxococcales bacterium
CAATGAATACACGCACGTCTCTTTGCGGCGGGACGCGTTCGAGACCTAGGGCAAGTTGCCGGTCCCGTCGCCGGTGCGGAACGTCGGGAGTGCGGCCGAGTCGACGTACTGCACGCCGTCCCAGGGCGGGATGGGGGCGGGCATCAGCAACGTCTGCCCAGGGCGCTCGATGTCCCAGCGAAGGAGCATCGAGTGGTCCTCGTGCTGCGTGTTGTGGCAGTGCTCCATGAACGTGCCGGCGAACTCGCGGAAGCGAATGGCGAGCACCACGTTGGTCTTCGAATCGGGCTCGGGCCCGATGCGGTAGACGTCCTTGCGGGCCCAGGTCTCCCACGCGGGCGGCGGCTTGCCCTCGCGCGAGAGGATGACGCCCTCTTCGAAGTGGATGTGGACGGGGTGGGTCCAGCCGCCGCTGCCGTTCAGCTTCCAGATCTCGAGCGCGCTGACGGCGTCGTCGCCCTTCGCGTTGCAGCCGTTGTAGCCGGCCGGCGTCGGTCCGGTGGCGAGGCGCGGCGCGGCGGCGATTCGACGCGCGTCCATGCTGACGCCGAGGTCGTTGTCGGTCTTGATGGTCCAGGGCTGCTCGTCGGTGCCGCTGCTGCGACCGAAGTCGAAGGTGCGGTGGACCGCCGCCGTCTGCAACCGCGGATCGTTGCGGTCGATCGGCAGCGGGATCATCTTCTTGCGCCCCGGCTTGTAGTCCGCGGGGTTCATGCTGCGGTCGGTGCCCGCGTAGGAGACCACGCGCAGCTCCATCGCCATGCCGACCGCGGGATCGCCGTCCTTCCAACCGGTGGCCGAAGCGATCGCCTTGTACTTCTCGCTGAGGACGTCCGCGAGAGGGATCTTGCCCTTCATGGCCTTGCCGGTCATGTGCTCGATGGTGTTGACGAAGTAGAGCTTGTCGCCCGGCGTCACGCCGCCGGCGGCGAAGTCGACGACGATGTCGTAGCGCTCGGCGATCGCCTGCGTCGGCAGGTGTCCGCGGTTCTCCGCCGGCTTGCCGGTTCCGTCGAGGTCCTGCGAACCGTCGAACGGGACCGCGTGCTCCATGATGTTGCCGTCGTTGGCCACCATGTAGAACGGCACGCGGTTGAACGAGGTGTTGGAGCCCCTCGGGCCGGGCATCTCACCGCCGTTGCCGTTCACCTTCTTGACGAGGGCGAGCGCCATGTAGCGCGAGACCGATCCGTTCAAGATGCGGAAGCGGTAGCGACGCGCGCGCACCTCGACGAACGGCTTGTACGCCCAGTTGACCAGCATCTGGTCGCCGAGGAAGCCGTCCTTGTTGAAGATGTTGAACCAGAGCTGGCCGTCTCCGTCCCACGCCTTGTCGGCGAAGACGAGGTTCATGTCGTAGTCGCGATTGCCCCAGGGCAGCGCGCTGCCGCTCGGCAGGCGGAGGTTCACGCCGTCGTCGTGCGCCTCGTTTCCGCGGTCGAGGGCGCTGTAATAGTTGAACATCACAGCGTTGCCTTTGTAGACATTCTGCGCGGTGAAATCGAGCATGTGGTCGTGGAACCAATGCGTGCTCATCGTCTCGCGCCAGTCGCCGCGGATCTGGATGCGACCGTTGGCGTCGCACACGCGCTCGGTCGGCACGGGGCCGTCGTTGACGAGCATGCTCTCGCCCGGTGAGCACGGCGACGCCGCGCGCGGATCGGTGGCCATCGTGTTGACGGTGTCGTGGCCGGCGAGCTGCATCGGCCAGCGGTAGTCGTAGAACTGACCGGGGAAGTAGAACGCGTTGGTGTAACCGTCGCTCTCGGCGGGGTTGTGTCCGTTGTGCTCGTGCGTGCTGATGGTGTGGATGCCGAAGCCGCGGTTCGCCGCGGGGTTGATCGGCAGCGCGTTGTAGTGACGCATCAGGATCGGCTCGCCGTAGCGAGCGACCGCGAGCTTCGGCGGCATCGTTCCGTCGAAGGTCCACACGGAGGTGTGGTTCTGCTCGGGCATGTTCGGGTGGAAGCGAACGCGCACGCCGGTGGTCGAGCCGTTCAGCGTCGTGCCGGGCACGGTCGACGAGTAGACGCGATTGTAGAGGCCGCCCGGCGCGAACTCGCCCAGGTGATAGCCGTGGCGCTGCTTCGAGTCGCGCATGCCGAGGTTCTCGCGCGCGCCCGCCTGTGCGGTCTTGAAGAAGACGCGCGGCTTGAACTCGTTCCAGCGCTGATGCGCCCAGCCCTTGCCCGGCGGACGTCCCTCGGCGGGCGGGTTCGCGACCTCACGACCGAGGAACTCCTCGATCTTTCCCTTCCACGGGTTCTTTGCGGTGACGTTGGCGAATTGCGTCGGAGCCGGCGAGATGCCCGACTGCCCGAGAAAGTCCTCGAGGTCGGCGCCGTTGGGTCCGGCCGACGAGATGTCGCTCGGATCGTTCTCGGGGGCGGGGCCGGTGACCGGCTGCGGGAACGGGATCGGCGCCTCGCCTGCGTTGGCCAGCGACTCGAGGCCGAACTCCTCGAAGAGCAGCATCTGCTGCGTGAAGGGCTGCGCGCCGTAGAGCGGGCTCGGAGGCGCGCCGCTCGGGATGTCGACGCCGGTTCCAGCCGTGCGCGCGACGAGGTTGCCATGGGCATCGTTGAACGTGCCGGTCGCGCCGCCGGCGAACGAGCCTGCGTTCGTCGGGAGCAGGCCGGCGAGGTCCGTGACCGCCGCTTGGTCGCCCACCTTCAGCGGACACAGCTTCGAGGGATCATCGTCGTCCGGCGGCCCCGAGTCGTCGAGCACGGTTCCGAACGCGAATGCGCTCGTGGTGACGAGCGCAGCTGTGATGAGCGACGAGCGCAGATGGATCTTCCGGGCGAGTCTCAATGGCTTTTCCTCCGAGGGAAGGTGGGCTGCGGGCGCGCGCGCGCCGCGACGACGCCGTGCGCACGCGCCGGCGAACGAAGACAACGCGGTGCCGTCGGCTCATTCGTGGGCACGCCTTGCGGGCGCCGAACGGCTTGGCTGACGGCTGTGAATGCGAGCGCCCGCGCGTCAACTGCGGACGAGCGCCACTGATGCAGCGCGCGTGCCACGGAGACCGAGGCAAAATTTACGGCGTTGCGACGCTCCTACCGCGGCCGAACGCCTGCGGTTGCGCATCGGCAGTGCGCAACTTGATCATCGTCGCTGCACAACTTGTGCAGACGCGATCGTTGGTGTCTGCGGCTGCACAACCTGGGTAGTTGCGCGGTGTTGCAGACTGCTACGGCGCGCTGCTGGGCGCCTAAATCACCGAGCACACCGAGCACGATTCTCGTTCCTCGAATCGGGCTCGGAGATTTAGTTCTACCCTCGTGGGGACTTCGTCCCCCTCGCTCGCTTCGCTCACGAGCCTCCCCGATTCGCCTTCGGCGACCCGTGCTTCGCACGGTGAGAGTCAGGAATGCTCGGTCTCGCGTCGTGCGAAGCACGACATCGCCATCGGCGATGGGGGAGTCTCATCGCGAAGCGATGAGGGGGCCCCGGCCCCACTTGGGTAGAAGCTAAACGGACGAGCACGATTCTCGGGACGAGAATCCTGCTCGTTCATTTAGCGGAGCTCGTTCGGGACCCGAGCCAGCTCCGGCAAACCCTGGACCGCGGCGCCCGCTTCGTCCTTTGCGGCGGCGAGGCCGCGCCACCACGGATCGATGCTCTCGACGCGCGCCGGCTCGATCGCGCGTCCGAGGCGCGGCGTCACGAGATGAACGCGCGCGGCTGCGGCGCCTGCGGTGATGGTCTCGATCGGCTGGTCCCACGCGTGGAGCCCGAGGTCGAAGGTGCCCCAGTGCACGGGGAGCAGCGTGCCGCCGCCGAGCATGCGATGCGCGACGAGCGCGTTGTCCGGACCGAGATGGATTTCGCCCCACGCCGGGTGATACGCGCCGACCTCGAGCATCACGAGATCGAACGGACGCCCCCCAGCGCAGCGCTCGCGGATGGTCTCGAATTCCGGCGTGAGCCCGGTGTCACCGCTGAAGAACACGCGATGATTGGCGCCGTGCATCACCCACGAGGACCATGCGGTGCGGTTCGCGCCCGTGCCGCGTCCCGAGAAGTGACGCGCCGGCGTGGCGGTGAAGGAGAGACGACCGCCGGCCATGACGGCGTCTTCCCACCAATCGAGCTCGGTGATGCGCGACGGCTTCACGCCCCACGCTTCGAGATGCGCGCCGACGCCGAGCGACGTGTAGAACGGCACGTCACGACGCGCGAGCTCGCGGATGGTCGGGTAATCGAGGTGGTCGAAGTGATCGTGCGAGACGAGCACGGCATCGAGCTCGGGGAGGTCGACGACCTGCACCGGCGCGCGATGGAAGCGACGCGGACCCGCCCATGACACCGGCGACACGCGCTCGCCGAAGACGGGATCGGTCAAGACGCGAACGCCGTCGATCTCGAGGAGCACGGTGGAGTGGCCGAGCCACGTCGCACGAAGACCGGTCTCCGCCGGCCGCGACCATGCCGCGAGCGGGCTCTCGACGGGGAGCTCGACGTCCGGGAAGCGCCCCGGACCGCCGCGCACGAACTC
>JAXDMI010001083.1:0-3581 GCA_034666145.1 Myxococcales bacterium
TCTTCGAGGTCGTGGAAGTTCCCTGATCTCCGAGCTCAGGCGCCCGTGATTCCCCGAGAGATCCTCGCTGCGCTGCGGACCATCGAGATCCACACGGCGAGGCTTGCCAACGAGCAGCTCTCCGGCACGTACAAATCGAGCTTCAAGGGCCAAGGTCTCGCGTTCCGAGAGGTCCGCCCTTATCAACCTGGCGACGACGTCCGCACCATCGACTGGAACGTCTCTGCGCGCATGAACGACACCTTCGTGAAGGTGTTCACCGAAGAGCGCGAGATGACCGTGATGATCGCCGTCGATCTCTCGGCGAGCGAACGCTTCGGAACGCAGCGCGCTCCGAAGGCCCGTGTCGCGTCGGAGGTGGCAGCGCTCCTCGCGTTCAGCGCCATCCGCAACAACGATCGCGTCGGTCTCATCCTCTCCACCAGCAAGGTCGAACGCATCGTGCCGCCCAAGAAGGGCGAGAAGCACGTGATGCGCGTCATCCGGGAAATCCTGGGCTTCGAGGCCCCTCCAGCGGCCTCCGCACAGACCGACGACACGCGTCGCGTGCCGAGGCTCGGAGCCGCGACGGATCTGAAGAGCGCGCTCGAGGCGCTCGCGCACGTCGCGCGGCGACGGAGCGTTTCGTTCATCGTCTCCGATTTCTTCGCGAGCGGTTACGAGCGCGCGCTCGCCCTCGCGAGCGCCAAGCACGACGTGATCCCGGTGGTGCTCACCGATCGACGCGAGATGGATCTCCCCGACGTCGGTCTCGCCACCTTCGAGGACCTCGAGAGCGGCGAGATGGTCATCGTCGACACCTCCGACAAGCGCGTACGCGCGCATTACCACGCGGAGATGACGAAGCTGCGCGAGACCCGCCGCCAGCTCTTCTTCAAGCTGGGCCTCGACTCGGTCGAGGTGGAGACCGGCGGCTCGTTCGTGAAGCCGCTCCGCGATCTGTTCGCGCGCCGCTCGCGGAGGGTGCGCACGCGATGAAGCGGAAGGCCTCGGCCGGCGCATGGGTGGCGCTCGCATGCATCGCGCTCGGTGCGCTCGTGCCGCGTCTCGCCGACGCGCAGCTCACCGCCGCCGATGGTGGGGCGATGGCGGCGCCCGCGGCCCTCGCGACCGTCGTGCCTCCTCCCGATGCGGGAGCAGGCGGCGAGATCAGCGGCTGCGTCGAGACGGTGCCGAAGGGCGGACAGAAGCCCGTCCTCAGCGAGACGTTTCCGCCGCGAGCCACGAGCGGCTGGGCGGCGACGCTCGCCATCACGGTGCGTCACGGCAAGGGCGAGCGCGTTCTTCCCGCCGGCCTCGACCTGTCGGCGGCGGTGGACGCGAAGAAATATCTGAAGACCGCGGGCTTCGCGATCCCCGATCAAGACGGAGGAGCGGCCGCGCATCTCTGGACCGAGCCCGAGGTGAAGGACCGCGGGTACTCGGTCACGCATCTCGATCTGCCCCTCGTCGTTCTGCCGGAAAAACCGGGTCGAAACTCGATGGAGCTGCCGCCGTTGCCCGTCGCCGTGCAGCGCGCGAACGGCGAGGTCGCGACGGTCTGCACGCACCCGCACTACATCGCCGTCGAGGATCCGATCGCGAACACGCCGCAGGCCGAACCGAAGAAGAACCCGCCGCCGCGCCCGCAGCGCGAAGAGTGGACCGCCTTGAAAAAGGCGATTCTGTGGGGTGGGCTCGGCATCCTGGTCGGCGCGCTGCTCGCTTGGCTCGCGTATCGGCAGCTGACGAAGCCGAAGCCGCCGGTGCCGCCTCCGCCGCCGCGACCTCCGTGGGAGGTGGCGCTCGAGCGGCTCGACGAGGTGCGCCATGCCGGCCTCCTCGATGTCGGTCGTCATGCGGAGTACTTCGATCGCGTGAGCGACGCGGTGCGCGGCTATCTCGGCGCGCGCTTCGGGTTCGACGGCCTCGAGTCGACGTCGGACGAGATCCTCAACGCGCTGAAGAAGCAGGCCATCGGGTTCGTCCGCATCGACACCGGCAGCGATCTCAACGCCCCGGCGCCGGGCATCCCCCTCGACGACGTCCGCCACTTCCTCGCCGAGTGCGATCTCGTGAAATTCGCAAACCTCACCCCATCTCCCGATCAGTGCGCATCCGCACTGACCTCGGGCGAGCACATCGTCCGCTCGACGATGCCCTACGCGACCCCAGGCGCCACTCCCCCGCGCCCTCCCGCTTCCGCTTCCGCTTCCGCTCCCGCTCCCGCGCCCGCTTCCGCACCCGCGCCCGCTCCCGCTCCTCCTCCCGCCGATGAGGAGGACCCGACGTGAGCAAGCCCGCGCGCATCCTCGGCATCGTCGTCGGCGTCCTCACGTTCCTCGTGCTCGGCCTCCTCTATCCCGCGCTCGCACGTGGCGAGGCCTGGTTCGGCGCGATCTGGACGGTCCCCGTCCTCGCGTGGCTCCCTCGCGAAGCGCGGCTTCCCGCGCTGCTCGGCACCATCGTCGTCGTGTGCTCGCTCGTGATCTGGCGCATGACGCTCGCCGCCGACGCGCGCACTCCGCGCCTTCGCTTGTCCACGGTCGCGCCGCTCCTCACAGGTCCGCGCGGCTTCCGCACGAAGCTGCGCGACATGCCGGGCATGCTGCGCGTCGCGGCCATCGCGCTCGCGATCCTCGCCATCGGTCGCCCACAGAACGTGCTGCGCGGCGAGAACACCGACGAGAAGGGCATCGACATCGTCCTCGTGCTCGACCTCTCGGGCTCGATGCGCGCGCTGATGGATGCCGACTCCGCGCCCGCCCAGACGCAGGGCGGCGGCGTGCAACGCCTCACGCGTCTCGACACCGCGAAGGAGGTCATCCTCGACTTCGTCGCGCGTCGTAAGAACGATCGCATCGGCGTCGTCGTCTTCGGGCGCTCCGCGTACATCCTCTCGCCGCCGACGCTCGACAAGTCGCTGCTCGCCACGCTCGTCAGCAAGATGGAGCTCGGCCTCATCGACGGCAATGGCACGGCCATCGGTGACGCGGTGGGCACCGCGGTGGCGCGTCTGCGACGCTCGACGGCGCGCTCGAAGGCCATCATCCTCCTGACCGACGGCGACTCGAACGCCGGCTCCATCGCCCCCGACTACGCCGCGCATCTCGCGCAGACGCAGGCGGTCCGCGTCTACACCGTGCAGATCGGCAACGGCGACGAGGTCGACGTGCAAGAAGGCACCGACATCTTCGGCCAGCCGCGCTTCGTGCGTGAGCACTTCCCGGTCAACCCGGAGCTGCTCCGGCACATGTCGAGCCTCACCGGCGGCGACTCGTTCGTCGCCAACGACAAGAAGGGCCTGGAGCAGAGCATGCACCAGATCCTCGACAAGCTGGAGAAGACGCGCTTCGAGGCGCAGGCCGCGACGATGGAGGATCTCTTCCCGTTCCTCCTCTTGCCGGCCGTCGCGCTGCTCGCGCTCGAGGCGCTCATCCGCGTGCTCATCGTGCGGAGGTTCCCGTGAGGCTCTTCTACGACCTCACTGCGATGCCGTATTTGCTGGTCGCGATTGCGTGCGGCTTGATTGTCGCGCTCTTCACCGGCGCGCTGATCCTCGCGTCGATCCGCCGAGGACGCGCGACGGCGGCGTTCGGCGA
>JAXDMI010001084.1:0-2656 GCA_034666145.1 Myxococcales bacterium
CGCCGCGCCGTACGCCCATGTCAGGATGAATGTCGCGCGCGGCGCGCAGAGGAAGGCGAGGACGAAAGCGGAAGGCGGCCGTTGCGCGGACGACCCACGGCGCCTTCACGTGGTGGAGAAATGCGGCGCGCCGGTACGACGCTACGACCTCTTCCCGAAAGTTCGGCGTCGCCCATGCCGCGCGGTGGCGCGCTTCCATCCGACGATACGCCCGCGCCAAGGCATATCCGACCATCGGCCACGCCGCGAGGGTCGCTCCGAAGACGACGATTGGCAGATGCCAGTACCCCGGGTGATCGAGCTCCGTCATCGCTCTCCGCTCGCAGCTTCGACCGTCGCGCGACGCAATGCTTGGCTCCGATGCTGCACACGCGCCCGACGAGACGAATCAGATCGAGGTCGTCGGGCAACTTGCACGGATTCTGGGCGCGCAAAGCGTACGGCGCGACGTTGGCGACGAATGTTGCAACGGGTTCCGCTGCAACATCGAACAGGCGGACGCCGCCGCGCATCGGCCGTTGGGCTGCGATGGCAACGCCAGTCGCGCCGTGCATCCTTGGCGCAGCACGAGCCTCTTGCTACGGTGCGCGTCGATGGCGCCGACCCAGAGCGATCAACTGGTCAGTAACCGGAATACCCTGGCCCAGGCTCGGCGGGCGATCCAGGCGAAGATGGTTCCGCTCGGCGCTGCGGTAGTGCTGATGGCCCGCCTCTTCCGAGAAGACGTATGGTTGGTGGTGGCGTCTACTCTGGTCGTCATTGGACTATCGATTAGGTGGGTCGTCCAATACCGCCGGTTGAAGATGGAGCTTGGACTCCAGAACGAATACGACGAGCTTGACGAGAATGCGACGATGGGCGCGAAAACGCTTCTCATCTTGTTCGGCGTGTTTGGCGGCATGTTCCTGTTCCTGGCCTTGCTCATCTCGATTCTCGGGAAGCGCTGAGCGTCGATCGAACGCCGGGCGCGAAGGTCATCGACTTGAACGATCGACGAGCGATGCGGTCTCGGCCTCGCGAATGAGCTGGTCGAACCGCGCGTGAGCCGGCGTCGTCGTGCCGGAGCGCCTGCGCGAACAATGCAGCCTCATTGGATCGGCTGTTCCGTGCAGCCCGCCGCTTGTTGACACCACCGCAGCCGTCCGCGACCGGCCCGCACACGCTACCGAGCGCCGCCGCCGGGCACGAGAGCTTGTTGCACGTGCCCGTTCCGAAGAGTGCGAAGCGAGCGCCTCGTTCTCACGAGGACGAAGGACACCAGCGCAGCACCGGCCGCGATCGGCGAGAGCGTCATCGAGCCGAGCCAGCACACGACCCACGCCGCGCCGAGCAGCGCGTGCGAGCCGCTGCCCGTCATCACGACCCCGACGTCGTCTCGCGCGCCGACCGTGGCGAGGATCGCGAGCACGACGAGGGGCAGCGCGGCGAGCACCAGGAAGGCTCTCGCGGTCTTCATCACGACTTCTCCTTTCCTGCACGGACCCGTTGCCACAGCGGCCCTTGCGCCGTCGCGTAGAGGAGCACTGCATCACCGAGCCCGTTGGACGCACGAAAGCGCAGCTTGCCGTTCGTGCGCTCGGGGAACGCCGTGAGCTCGAGCGAGGTGACGAGCTCCGCGAGCAACGCCTCGTCGTGAAAGGCGGCCGCGCCGAGCACCGCCATGCCGCTCGCGCCCGCGCCGGCATGTACGAGAGGGATCACCGGCCCCGAGTCGACATCGGCCACTTCCGCGCGTGGAGGGAGCCGATCGTGGCCCCATTGCGCTGCATCCGGCCACTCGTGCGCGTAGGCGAACCCCAGCGGCCGCGCGACGAGCTGACGCTTGGCGCGCTCGTACTGATCGCGAGCGAGCGTCGGGTCGACGAGCTCGAGGAAGTGGGCGACCGCGAAGGCCGAGGAGCCCTCGGGCCCGTCGAGCGTGCCTCCTTTCCAGGTCGTCGAGGCTACCAGGAGCCCCGTGTGGGGATCGGTCAGCCGCGGCGCGTTCTCGAGCCAGCGGCGCGTCAGCGTTTCGGCACCCTCGACCGGGCGTCCGAGGACATGCGCGGTCACGGCGAGGGCGGCGAGAGCCAGCGTGTTGTCGAACATCCAGCACTCGTTCGGGTAGCTCTCCGCCATCAGCTCCGGCGCCTCCGACATCTGCTCGACGACGCCCCGCGCGAGGTCGACCAGCTGCGCGTCACGCCCGCGGTCCGGCCACACCGCGAGCCGCGCGGCCACCATGAGGAGCACTTCACCGTCGAGGAAGAGGCTTCGCCCGCGTCGGCCGTTGAACGCGCCCTCGTCGAAGTACGCGAGGTGGAAGTGTCGAGGTGAACGCGCGAGCACCTCGGCGATCACGGCGTCGACCTCGACGCGAAGCATCTCGCGCTCCTCGGGCTTCGCGTCGAGCGCCAGGTTGGCGAGGCCCAGCGCGAAGAAGGTGTGGTGACCGAGATCCCACTCCGGGTTCACGGTGCGATTCACGTCGCGCTGTCCGTCGTTCCAGGCAGCGAGCTGCGCGGCGGCCAGCTCACGCGCCATCACGGGCGGGGCGTCGTCGGTACGCATGTAGGATGCACGCGACGGCCGCAGCGCCAGGTGCAGCGTGGGGAGCACGACACAGGAAGAGACGGCGACCGAGAGGAGGGCCCCGAGGAATCTGTTCATTGGGTAT
>JAXDMI010001085.1:0-5305 GCA_034666145.1 Myxococcales bacterium
ATGAGGAACGCGAGCGCCGCGCCTTCGAGCCGCTCGCGCGGCGAGCCCGTCGCGATCGCCTCGGCGATCCGGCGCACGAGGTACTCCATCTCGCGATCGATCACGACGGCGTAGAGCCCTTCCTTCCCACCGAAGTGCTCGTAGAGGACCGGGCGCGACACCTTCGCCCGATCGGCGATCTCCTCGAGCGAGGCTCCCTCGTATCCGCGCTTGGCGAACACGACCCTCCCCACGTCGATCAACTGGGCGCGCCGGGCGGTAGCGGAGAGGCGCTGGCCTCGCGGTGACATGAACGCGACGATATTACGTCCGTGTAGCCAAGAGAAGCACGGCGCGCTCGAGCTACGCGGCCTCGGCCAGCCCGTGCTTTCGCCTAGAATTACGAAATGACGCAGGGCGCCTTGACGTTAACCTACAGCGTCGTAAGTTACATCAACGTAGGTTTCGGTGGCGCTCTGCGCCCCGCGCCCCTCGGAAAGGCCTGGCTCATGTTTGCAGCTCGCACGGCGGCCTTCGGCGCCGCACGGACCATCGCCCGCCGCCTCACGCTGGACCGGCAAGTCGACTTCTGGATGCACGAGCTCGATCCGGCGTGGTCGTACCGCGCGCTGCACGCGCGCGTCGTCGAGATCATTGCCGAGACGCACGACGTGACCACGTTCATCCTCGCTCCGAATCGGCTCTGGCCCGGGCATCGAGCGGGGCAGTTCGTCACCGTCGAGGTCGAGGTCGACGGCGTGCGCATGCAGCGCTGCTACTCGCTGTCTTCGGCACCGGGCGAGGAGCACGTTGCGATCACGGTCAAGCGCGTGCACGGCGGACGCGTCTCGTCGTGGATGCACGACCGCGTGCGTCGCGGCGACGTTGTCCGCCTCGGAATGCCCACCGGGGAGTTCGTCCTGCAAGGCGCGCTCACTCCCAAGCTGCTCCTCGTGAGCGGCGGGAGCGGCGTCACCCCCGTGATGTCGATCCTTCGCGATCTCTCCCGCCGGCAGGCGGTCGGCGACGTCGTGTTCCTGCACGCGGCGCGCTCGCGGCGAGACGTCATCTTCGAGCGCGAGCTCGAGGAGCTCGCAGCGCAGCACCCCGGCCTGAAGGTGGCGTTCTTCATCGAGAGCGACATCACGCGCGGCGGGCGCCTCGACCGCGCGAAGCTCCGCGCGGCCGTGCCCGATCTCGCGGAGCGCGACAGCATGCTGTGCGGACCGGCAGGCATGATGGAGGCGCTCGCGCCCGTCTGGACCGAGGCCGGCATCGTTCACCGCTTGAAGGTCGAGCGCTTCGCGCCCGCCCTGCGCCTCTCCCCTCCTCCGGGTCGAGTGCCCGCGACGGTGAAGCTCGCGCTCGTGCTGTCGGGGCGTACCGTGACGACCGAGCGGCCGGAGACGCTCCTCGAGCAGCTCGAGCGCGGCGGAGAGCGCCCCGTCCACGGCTGTCGTATGGGCATCTGCAACACGTGCGTGTGCCGCAAACGAAGCGGCGCCGTCGAGGACATCGCGACCGGAATCGTCTCGAGCGAGCCCGACGAAGACATCCGGCTCTGCGTCTCGCGCGCCCGAACCGACGTGGAGCTCGCGCTCTAGAAGAACCGAGGAATGATCATGAGCACCCGTACCGTGAGCCGCACATTGACCGCTGAAGAGACCGCCGCCTTCGGCCGGGAGCTCGACGCGCTTCGCGAAGAGGTGCGGAGCGATCTCGGCGCGCGCGACGTCGCGCACATCCGCAAGGTGATCCGCACGGCGCGGCAGACCGAGGCCGGCGGCCGGCTGCTCCTTGCGCTCGGCCTCGACCCCATCAGCTTCGCCGCGGGCGTGGCCGCGCTCTCGACCTCCAAGATCCTCGAGAACATGGAGATCGGCCACAACGTGATGCACGGCCAGTACGACTGGACGCGCGATCCGGAGCTCGAATCGCACGCGTACGAGTGGGACATCGTCTGCGCCGCGAGCGATTGGCGCCACTCCCACAACTACGAGCACCACACGTTCACGAACGTCCTCGGTCGCGATCGGGACATCGGCTACGCGTTCCTGCGCGTCACGCCGGAGCAGCGCTGGAACGTCACGCACGTCGTCCAGCCCATCACGGCGGCAGTGCTCGCTCTGTTCTTCCAGTGGGGCGTCGCGATGCACGATCTACGCATCAACGAGACGCTCGACGGCCGGCAGCCCTGGCGCGTCCTCTTCCAGCGCGGGCGCCCGTTCGCGCAGAAGGCGGCATGGCAGCTCGCCAAGGACTACCTGCTCTTCCCCGCGCTCGCGCTCGGGAACGCGCCGCGCGTCGCGGCCGGCAACCTCCTCGCCAACGGCGTGCGCAATCTCTGGACGTTCGCCGTCATCTTCTGCGGCCACTTCCCGGAAGGGGTGCGGATGTATCGCGAGGACGAGGCGCGCGACGAGACGCGCGGCGGCTGGTACGTGCGCCAGCTCAACGGCTCCGCGAACATCGACGGGGGGCGCACGTTCCACGTGCTCACGGGCCACCTGAGCCACCAGATCGAGCACCATCTCTATCCGGACATCCCTGCAGCCCGCTATCCGGAGATGGCGCCGCGCGTCCGCGAGATCTGCGAGCGCTATGGGCAGGTCTACAACACGGGCAGCTTCAAGAAACAGCTCGGCAGCGTCGTGACCCGGCTCATCGAGAACGCGCTCCCCGGCAAGCGCGACGAGCGCATCGCGGCGTAGGGTCGCGCGCTGTCGCGGGCTGAGCGCCCGACGCGACGCTCGTGCGCATTGGCGATCCGGGCCATCAAGAGGACGAGCGACGAGCGACGAGACGATGTCCTCTCTCTCAGTAGCTGTCGCTCGAGCCGCCGCCGCCCGACGAGCCTCCGCCGAAGTCGGAGCCTCCGCCGCCTCCGCCGAAGTCGGAGCTTCCTGCCGACGAGCCCCCGCCGAAGTCCGAGCTTCCGCTCGAGCCTCCCGACCACGAGTCGGTCGTGGAGTACGAAGGGCCGCTCGAGCCGCCGTCGTAGTAACCGCCAGTAGCGCCACGCGGTCCGCGCACGAGCCGTCGTACGAGGAGAATGAAGAGCGCGCAGAACCCGATGAAGGCCACCGCGATCACGACCAGGACGAACGCCAGGATGCCGCCGCCGGAAGAGGCCGTCGGCGTGGGTGTCGCACGTCGAGGCGCGGCAGCGTCCATGCCGAGCGCGGCTTCGATGCGCCGCACGCCGGCGAGGATGGCCTCGCGAAAGCGGTTCGCCACGAGGAGCGGCCCGACGTCGTCGCGCAGGATGTGACTCGACTCGAGATCGGTCAGTCGGTCGCCGACACCCTTGCCGGTCTCGATCCGCATCTTGCGCTCGTTCGGCGCGATCACGAGGAGGACGCCGTCGTCATTGCCCTTCTTGCCGACGCCCCACGTGTTGAACGTGGTGTACGCGACGTCGTCGACGCTCTCTCCGCCGAGCGAGCCCACCATGAGGACCGCGAGCTCGTGGCCGGTGCGCGCGCGATACGCCGCGATCTGCGTCTCGAGGAATCGATCGTCCTCCACGGTCAGGTGCCCCGACGTATCGGTCACCGCTCCATGCGGTGACGGTGGCGTGAATGCAGCGGCGGCTCGCGGAACGAGCAGCAGACCGAGCATCACGGCGAGCACGAACAGACCTCGCGTCAGCATCCGGACCCCACACCGGGTGATTCGCATATCCGCATCCTAACGGAAGCACGCCGAGCTCGCCGTATGACGTCGGCCTCGCCAATAACTGGCACGTCTACGGGCCGCGCTATGGACGCTACCGCGGCCGTCGACGCTGACTGCAGGCCAGTCACACGCATGTCGCGCGGCATCGCGACGAGCGCTGCAACTCGGTCAGGCGGTGCAATCCACGACACAAAACTGAGCGACGCGGATCGCTGGCAAACGCACCGAGCCGGGATCGCATTCCGCTGATGTGAATTGTCCGACGGCGATCAGCGGTGGGTACGCCCGGTGCAGGTCCGTCGCCTCGAGCGAAGGTACCGGCAGGCGAAGGGGAGGAGATCTCATGCGAACCAACACAAGGCTCGGGCTCTTGGCGTTGGCCTGTGCGAGCGCAGCGGGCGCAGCGGGCGCGTCATGCGGCGAATCAGGGAGGCAGGGGACGTCGAGCGCAGCGGTCGGCGCGCAGTCGACCGCCGACGGCGGCGCCCAGCCCGTCTACAACCCGTACCCGCCCGGCATCCTGCCCGCGGATCTCGATTCAGAGCTGGCGAGGGTCCAGCGCGAGGTCGATTCCATCGAACAGATCGCGATCGCCGACTGGCACGCCTTGCAGCCACCGATGCTGACCGGGCAACCGCCGACACTCCAGGGCACCGGTACCGCCGCCGTCGAGACGCTCGGCAAGCTCATGAACTACGACAGGAACATGTCGACCAACAAGAACGTCGCCTGCGCTTCTTGCCATATGCCGTATGCCGCGTTCAGCGGGCCGATTCCATCGGTCAATCTGACGATGGTCGCCTATCCCGGAACGGTGCACTATCGAGCCGGCAAGCGTACCGCACAGCGATATACGTATTCACCGTTCTTTCCGGTGCTCCAGTACAACGCGACGCAGGGCCTCTTCTTCGGTGGAAATTTCTGGGATTCACGGGCGACCGGGTACTTGCTGAGAAATCCCGACGCCGAGCAGGCCCAGCATCCTCCCGTCGATACGCAAGAGATGGGCTTGTCCGACACTGCTTGCATCGCCTACCGGCTGTCGCAGGCGGCCTACCGAGCCCTCTTCGAAGAGGTGTGGGGCGCAGGCTCGTTGAATATCGTCTTTCCGCCCGATACCGAGCAGATTTGCGCGACCCCGGGAGGGGCTTCGACATTCGGCGGTAGCGCCACTCCCATTGCGTTGACTCCCACGGATCGTACTCACGCCAATACGGTCTTCGACCACTGGGGGCAGGCCCTCGACGCCTACGAACAGTCCGTACAGGTCAGCGCCTTCACGTCGAAGTTCGACGCGTTCCTCGACGGCGACGCGCAATTGACCACGGACGAGGCGGCAGGTCTCAAGCTGTTCGACGGCAAGGCAAACTGCAATTCGTGCCACCTTGACGGAAGAGGAACCGCACTGAAGTCGGGGCAGAGCGACACCAGCGCGGCCGCCAACGTGAATCCACTCTTCACGTGCTTCGGCTCGGCCAATCTCGGCCTCCCGCTGAATCCCAGAGACGCGATCTACTATCAGAGCACGCCGGACCCGGTGGGATTCACCGCCAACGCCCTGGGCTTCGCCTTCCGAGATTTGGGCTTGGGAGGATTCCTCAGAAGCGGTGTGGGCGCGGCCCCGAACCCGAACTCGAGCTGGACGCAA
>JAXDMI010001086.1:0-3584 GCA_034666145.1 Myxococcales bacterium
TTCGCCGCCGTGCCGTCCTCGAGCACGGCCAGCAGCACTTTGCGGATGCTCGCCGCCATCGTCGCCGAGGTCGCGTCCGTCGAACGCACCGTCATACCCACCGCGACCACGTCACCCTCGAGCACGCCGAGGCGCGCGCGATCGTCCTCGAGGCGCTCCAGCAGGAGCAGCAGGATCTCCTCGTAGTCCTTCGGCGTCACTTGATAGGGCAACTGATACGGAAGGTGCGTCGGATCCGCCTTCAGCTCCGCGAGCTGCTGCACGATCCGGTACTGCTCGATGCGTCCCTCCTCGATGGCGTTCCGGATCTTCTGCACCTGGCCGAGCAGCCGCGTCAGCGCATGGTCGAGACGACGGACCTCCTCGTAGTCGAGATGGATGTTGTCGCGCGCCTTCTTCCACGCCGCCTCGGCGTTCTTGCGATCGGCGTCGGTCATGTCGGCGCTGAACGTCAGTCGCTCGGGCACCTTTCGCTCGATGCTGAACGACTGCGCGCTCGGGTCGACGCGCACGAAGAACGGAACGTCGCGCGACTGCAGCGCGTCGAGCGCGACGATCCCCTTCTGCGCGAGCACTCGATACACGTCGTGGCTCGTGTCGTCGGCAGAGGTCTGCACCGCCGCGTACTTCGTGGCGTAGAGCTTGTACGCGCCGTGCACCCAGTCTTGCCCGTAGAGATGCGCGAGCGGCGTCTCCGGCGGACGCCCGCCACACGCCGCGATGAGCGGCGGCGAGCTCACGAGGGCGATCAGCGGAAACGTCGCGAAGCCACCCAGCAAGCCTCGTCGCGTGACCAAGCTCAAAGCGGCGTGACCTCGGCGCGGCCGGCGAACTTGTCCTTCACCGCGCCGGGCGCGGCATTGGCACGGCCCGCTGCGCCCGGTCGGCCGGACGCTCCGTCGGAGCCGCGCGAGCCCTCCGGCCCCGACGTTCCCGACTTCGCGCTGGGCGGAGGAGGACCGTTGCCCTGGCTCGAAGGCGTGAGCCCGCTGCCGCCGCTTCCGCCCGAGCCCGCGCCGCCGCCGGATCCCGCCGATCCAGCGGCGCCGCCCGACACGTCGAGCTTGATCGCGCCGCGCAGCTCGGGATGACTTGCATCATACACGTAATCGATGACGCCCCCGGAGCCGCCGTTGCCACCACTCCCGCCGTTGCCGCCTTGACCACCTCTGCCGCCGCGGCCGCCGGGATTGCCCGAGCCACCGTGACCGCCCGGTCCGCCGTGGCCGCCCGATCCGCCGACGCCGCCCGCGCCGCCGAGCGCACGAATGGTGATCGGCTGGCCCTCGGGGACGAGCAGGAGGTCCTTCTTGTCGCCGTCGATCGCGATCGCGACGAGCCGCTCGTAGAACGCAGTCTTCACGATCGTCGCGTAGACGGTGAGACGCGGACCCGCGGTGCCGTCACCGCCCGAGCCGCCGCTCGTGCCGTTGCCCGCGTCGCCGCCCTCGCCGCCGGCCGACGTCGTCGAGCCGCTCTCGCCGCCCTTGCCCGAGCCGCCTTCGCTGCCGGAGGTGCCCGAAGTGCCGGAGCCGCCGCTGCCGCCGCCTTCCTTGATGCACGCGTAGTCGGGCTTGTAGGTGGTCGTGAACGAGAACTTGTCGGGACGGCGACGGAACACGCTCTTGATCTCGAACTCCTTGCCCGCGGTCGCGAGCAGGTTCGGATCAGGCGCGAACCATCCGTCGTGATCGAACTGACCTTGCTCGCTGTGGAACGCGAAGTCGGCGAAATCGAGCTTGTCGTTCTTGTTGACGCCCGCGCGACCCCGCCACGTCTCGAGCGGCTTCGGCCCCTTCTCGCCGTCGAGGACGACGTCGGCGAAGATCGCCATCTGCACCGCCTCTCGCGGACAGATGGTCTTCTGCTGGCGACGGATGTCGACGGACATCGTCTTCACCTCGGCCTTCTCGAGGTTGATGGTGTCGTTCCCCGCGAGGCGCCGGAACGCAGCGCAGCTCGACGTGGTGGCGAGCATCGTCAACGCGACGCCGCCGAGGAATGCACGAGAAAGCGAACGAGAGAGATGGGGCATCGCGCCACCATTGTACGCGACGAGCGCGCCGAGCTTCCCGCGAACCGACCCAACGCCGCGACGCGCACGCCGGTCATCGGACGCGTCGTTCAGATCCCCAGCCAGGGACTCGGCGGCAAGGTCTCGGTGCCATGGCGGACCTCGAAGTAGAGCATCGCGCCCTTTCCGTCGTCGCCGACGGTGCCGATGCGCTCGCCGGCAGTGACCTCGTCGCCGACCTTGACCTCCATGCCGGCGAGGTTGCCGCTCACGGAATAGTAGTGATCGCCGTGATCGAGGATGACGAGACGCCCGTACGGACCATAGCGATCGGCGAAGGCGACGCGACCGCCGAACACCGCGCGCACCGGGGCGCCCAGGGTTCCGCGAATCTCGAGGCCGGGGCCGTCTGTGCCCTCACGATGCGCCGGGCGGACCTCGGAACGGCCCGCGAGCGGGAAGAGCAGGCGTCCGCGTGATGTCGCGAAGCCGCTTCCACCGTGATCGGGAGCAGCACCGTTTCCGCCGTAGACCGCGACGTATTCGCTAGCGCCCGTCGACGGCGCAGTGAACGCGCGATCGAACGCCGACTGGCGACGCGACTCGTCGTCGGCGGCCGCGCGCGCGGCGTCGACGGAGCTTCGCTGGCTTCCCAGCGCAACGCGATCGCGAGCGATGCGCTCGAGCGAGCGCGAGAGATCGCCGCCGTGGCTACGCAGCGTCTTCTCGGCTTCCAGATCGGCAGCCAGACCACGACGTGCTCGCTCGACGCGCATCGCGTGCGACACGAGCTCGTTGAAGCCGCCGCCGACCGGCAGCATCCCGGCGCGGGTCAGGCGATAGAACGCGCGTCCGCGCGAGAGCGAGCGCGTATGCGCTTCCGCGATCTTCGCACCGAGGTCGTTGAGGTCTCTCTTCGACTGCTGCTCTTCGGCGTCGAGATCGGCGATGCGTCGATCGAGCGCCGCCAGCGCGAGCGCCGGCGACGTACCGTTCTTCGACGGCGCGGGCGGCAACGGCATGACCCCCAGCGGACCCGCCGGCTCGCGAAGCCGAGGCTCGATGCCTCGGCCCGGCGCGGCGTTGCCGTCGGTCGAGAGCGCAGCGGCCGCGATGATCGCGCAGGCCGCGAGCAGCGAACGCATCGGCTTCGCGACGTCGCTCATACGGTGACGAGCCTCCGCAGACCGAGCAGCGCAGCGAGCGTACCGAGGATGATGCCCACCGCGATCATCCCGACCACCACGTACCAGGGGAGGAACGACGGCTCGATGCCCACGAGACCTGCGAGCTCGGCGTCGAGCCGTCCGCGCACCACGAAGAAGAGCGCAGCGAGAATGGCCACGGCCCCAGTCGCTCCCAGCGCGCCTTGCGTGCTGCCCTCGACGAGGAACGGTCCCTTGATGAAGCGATCGCTCGCGCCCACCAGCTTCAGCACTTCGACCTCGGTGCGCCGGCGTTGCAGCGCGAGGCGGATCGTCGACCCGACCACCGCGAGCACCGACGCGAACACGACGAGCGCGAGGAGCGCGGCAGCCGCGACGCCGCCTTTCACGAGATGCGAGAGACG
>JAXDMI010001087.1:0-6803 GCA_034666145.1 Myxococcales bacterium
TCTTCGGGTTGTCGACGTACTGCGTGCGCGCGTGCACGGTGAGCGTGTTGGCCTCGGTGGTGAGCGACTCGAGGTTCGCCATCGTGCGGTTGATGCGCTCGCGATTGTCGGTGAGCGTCGTGTTGAGTCCCTTGAGGAGCCCCGCGGTGTTCGTCGCGATGTCGCTGATCAGCTCGCGGTTGTTGCGAATGCCGTTCATCGTCGTGTCGAGCAGCTCGTAGGCCTTCGCGAGGAACAGATCGAGACGCGGCGGGTCGATGCCCTTGACGATGCTGTTCTCGGGAAGCACGCCCTTCTGCGGTGATCCGGGATCGATCGCGAGGTACTGCTCGCCGAGGACGCCCTGCGTGGTGACGTAGAAATCGGCGTCGTCGTGGATCGACTCCTTCACGCGCGCCTCGACGCTGATCTTGGCGCGGACGAGGGTGCGGCGGTTCGTCTTCGGGTCGACCTTGCCGCCCATGAACGCGAGCTCGCTGACCTTGCCGACCTTCACGCCGGCGACACGCACGGGAGCGCCGGTCTGGAGACCGCCCGGATTGTCGAAGTCGACGTAGAGCGTGTAGGTCTTCTCGAACGAGAGCCCGCCCATGATGAGAACGAACGCGGCGAGGATGCCGAGCGACACGAGGATGAGGACGCCGACCTTGACCTCGATCGATTTCTCCTGGGCCATCTTCGAGTCAGGCTACAGGCAGAAGCCTGTTTTCTCCAGGGGATCCGCGTGCCGGACCGGTGCGGACCTCAGAGCTCGAACGGGCCGGTCGCGCAGCCGGTGATGAACTGCTGGACGACGGCGTCCGGCGTCGCCTTGAAGTCCTCGCGCGAGCCCTGCATGCGGACCTGACCGCGATAGAGCATCGTGATGCGATCGGCGATCGAGAAGATGCTGACGAGGTCGTGGCTGACCACGATCGACGTCACTCCGAGCTTGTCGGAGAGCTCGCGAATGAGGGCGTCGACGCGGCGGGCGCTGACGGGGTCGAGCGAGGTGGTGGGCTCGTCGAAGAGGACGTAGGTGGGATCGAGCGTGAGCGCGCGAGCGATGGCGACGCGCTTCCGCATGCCGTCGCCGAGCTCGGGCGGGTAGCGGTCGGCGAACTCGTGCATGCGAACGATCTCGAGGCGCTTGCGTGCCTCGGCGATGGCGTCCTTCAAGCTCAGGTTCTTGTGCTTGCGGAGGGGGAGAGCGACGTTCTCGGCGCACGTCATCGAGTCGAAGAGCGTCGAGTGCTGGAAGACCATCGCGCACTTCTTGCGGATGGGTCCCATCGCGTTCTCGTCGAACTTCGAGATCTCCTCGCCGTCGAGCCAGATCTCGCCGGCGTCCGGGTAGAGGAGCCCGACGAGGTGCTTGATGAGCACGCTCTTGCCCACGCCCGACGCCCCGATGATGAAGGACACCGAGCCCTTGGGCACGTCGAAGGACACGTCCTGGAGGACGGGCTTCGGTCCGAACGACTTGATGATGTTCTTGAACTGGATCATCGACGGCGGGAAGGCCAACCGTCAGTCTAGAGCAATGCGCTGGTTTTCCAACCGCATGCGCGCGGCCCGAACTCTACCGTCTCGCTACGGCGTCGGGCACGGCGAGCCCGCGCTCGCCCACGTCCGCCACGCGGCGATGAACTGAGGGCGCGCGACCGGGACCGGCTTGCGACCGTTGCCCGGCGTCCAGCCCCACGCGACGAGCGGATCCTCGAGGTGATGGAGGAGCGCTTCGGTGTTCTTTCCGCCGTTCTTCACCGGATCGCGGACCTGCTCGCAGAGCGCGGCCGGCGCGACGCCGACGAACACGAGCCTCTCGTCCGGCTTCGGCATGCGCCAGCCCGTCTCGACGCCCGGCGGAATGTGCGTGCCGTAGCTGTCCGGCGGGTTTGCCGGGCCGTGGCACGTCGTGCACTCCTCGCCCGGCATGCCCTTGCCCTCGGGGCCGCGCATCACGTTCTGGAGATGCGGGTGACCCTCGTCGCCCTGCAGCGGTGCGTCGCCGCTCGGGTGACAGTTCTGGCAGCGGGCATGCTGCAGCACCGAACGAACGGTCTCGAACGCCGCGAGCCCTTCTTCCTTCGTGGCCGGCTTGGCCGGAAGCGGGCTCGACGGAGCGACCGCGTCCGGCGGTCCGCCGCACGCTGCCGCGAGCGCTCCCGCGACGGCGAACGCCGCGAGCGTCGTCCCGAGAACGAGCGCCCTCACGACGCGCTCCCGGTCGGACGGAACGGCAGCGAGCGCAGCCGCTGTCCGGTCGCCGCGAAGATCGCGTTCGCCACCGCAGGCGCGATGGGCGCCGTGGCCGGCTCGCCGATGCCACCCATCTTCGCCTTGCTCGCCTGGATGTGCACGTCGACGCGGGGCATCTCGTTCATTCTCAGCACGCGATAGTCGTGGAAGTTGCTCTGATCGACCTTGCCGTCGGTGAACGTGATCGCGCCATGCAGCGCGGCGGAGAGGCCGTAAGCGACGCTGCCCTGCACCTGCGCCTCGACGCCGAGCGGGTTCACGACCTGCCCGCAGTCGACGACGCACGTGACCTTGTGCACACGCACGCGGCCCTTCTCGACCGACACCTCCGCCACCTCGGCGACGATGCTCCCGAACGACTCGTGCACCGCCATGCCGAGCGCATGGCCCGCCGGCAGGGGCTTGCCCCATCCCGCTTTTTCCGCGGCCGACGAGAGCGCGGCCGCATGACGTGGCTTCTCCTTCAGCAGCGCCAGACGATACGCGAGGGGATCCTTCTTCGCGGCGTGGGCGAGCTCGTCGATCGCGCTCTCCATCGCGAAGGCGGTGTGCGTGTTCCCGACCGAACGCCACCAGAGCACCGTGACGGGCGACTCCGGCGAGTGCAGCGTCACCTGGCGCGCCGCCACCGTGTCGAGATACGGCGAGTCGACGACGCCTTCGACCGACGCCGTGTCGATGCCGTTCTTGATCAGGCCGGCGAACGGAGTACCCGCCATGATCGACTGACCGACGATCGCGTGCTTCCAGGCGGTCGGCGTGCCCTTGTCGTCCACTCCGACCTCGATGCGATGGAGGAACGCCGGGCGATAGTAGCCTCCGCGCACGTCGTCCTCGCGCGTCCACACCACCTTGACCGGTACGTTCGCGGCCTTCGCCACCTCGACCGCCTCGATGACGAAGTCGGACGCCGGGTTTGCGCGGCGCCCGAAGCCGCCGCCCAGGAACGTCGTGTGGATGGTGACCTTGTCCGGCGTGATGCCGAGCACCTTCGCGGCGGCGCCCTGATCGATGGTCTGCATCTGGGTGCCGGTCCAGATCTCGCAGCGATCGCCGTCGATCTTCACCGTGCAGTTGAGCGGCTCCATCGGCGCGTGCGCCAGATAGGGGACGTCGTATTCGTACTCGGCCTTCGTCTTGGCCTTGCCGAGCGCGCCGTCGACGTCGCCCTTCTCGAGCGCGATCGGGCCCTTGCTTCGCGCCTTCGTCTTGAATTCGGCGGACAGCTTCGCGGAGGTGACCCCGCCGTTGGGCGGCGCGGACCACACCACCTGGAGCGCGTCACGACCGAGCTTCGCGGCCCAGAAGTGCGCGCCCACCACCGCGACGCCGTTCGACGTACGCACGACCTTCTCCACGCCGGGCACCTTCAGCGCGGCCGCGCTGTCGAACGACACGACCTTCGCGCCGAACGCCGGCGGTCGCGCGATGAGCGCGGTGCGGAGCCCCGCGAACTGCACGTCCATCCCGAACTGTGCGCGACCGGTGATCTTCTCCGGCGAGTCGAGGCGCTTCATCGGCTTGCCGATGATCGACCATTCGCCCGGCTCCTTGAGCTTCACCGAGGCCGGCGGCGTGAGCGCCATTGCCGCCACGCTCAGCTGCCCGAACGTCAGCTTCTCCTTGCCGTTCGTGACGACGCCCTCCGAGACCTTGCACGTCGCCGGCGCCACGTTCCACTTCGTCGCCGCCGCGCGCACGAGCATCTCACGCGCCATCGCGCCCACCGTTCGATAGCGATCGAACTCCGCCCACGTCGTGCTCGACCCGCCGGTCATCTGCATGCCGAACGCCGGGTGCGCGTAGCTCGGCGACGCCGCTGCGTGCTCGGAGCGGATCTTCGACCAGGAGCAGCCGAGCTCCTCGGCGATCACCATCGCGAGACCGGTCCAGATGCCCTGGCCCATCTCGGAGTGCGCGAGGAGAACCGTGACCGTGTCGTCGGGCGCGATGCGCAAGAACGCGTTCGGCTCCGGCGGCGCCTTCTTCTTCGCGGGCGGCGGCGGCGCGGCGCGCGCGGTGCGCGGCACGATGTGGAAGCCGAGGACGAGCCCCGCGGCGGCGACCGTCGACGAGACCAGCAGATTCCGGCGCGAGAGGCTCATCGCGATCCCTTCTTGAGGAGCGCCGCGGCGTGGACCGCTTGGCGGATGCGCGGGTACGTCCCGCAGCGGCACACGTTGCCGGAGAGCGCAGCGTCGATGTCGCCGTCGGTGGGATCGGGATTGCGTTCGAGGAGCGCGGCCGCGGCGAGGATCTGTCCGGACTGGCAGTAGCCGCACTGGACGACGTCCGCGTCGGTCCACGCACGCTGCACGGGGTGCGAGCCGTCCGGCGAGAGGCCTTCGATGGTCATCACCTTGCGCGTGCCGACCGCCGACACCGGGAGCACGCAGGAGCGCACCGGCTTGCCGTCGAGGTGGACCGTGCACGCGCCGCATTGGGCCATGCCGCATCCGAATTTCACGCCGGTGATCCCGCAGAGATCGCGCAGGACCCAGAGGAGCGGCATGTCCTTCGGAGCGTCGACCTCACGCACCGTCCCGTTGACTTCGAGCTTCATCGGGGCGGCACGTTAGCAGGCGCCGCGTTCGCCCGATCGTGTCTCTATGTGTCCGGTACGGCAACAGCTCAGACCGGAGCAGCTCACTCCGGGAAAATCAGGAAGCCCGCGCCGGAGATGAAGAAGTTCAGGATGATGATCGCGAGCGACGTGTTCACCACCGCGCGCGTCGTCGCCCAGCCCACGCCTTCCGAGCCGCCGAACGTCGAGAGACCGCAGTAGCCGCTCACGATCGGGATCGCCGCGCCGTACGCGACGCACTTCGTGAGACCGACCGTGATGTCACCGAAGTCGACGAGCTGATGATTGAAGAAGGTCTGCAGCGGCACGTCGAACGCGAAGTAAGCGGTGAAGCCTCCGGCGACGAAGGCCACGGTGCCCGCCCAGATGACGAGCACCATCGTCATCACCATGCTCGCCAAGAAGCGCGGCTTGATCAGGAAATCGATGGGGTCGGCGGCGCACATGCGGAGCGCGTCGATCTGCTCGGTGACCACCATCGAGCCGATCTCCGCGGCGATGCCGGCGCCCACGCGCGTCGCGAGCATCAGCGCACCGAGCGACGCCGCGAAGTCGCGCACGAGGAGCTCGAGATACGTCGCGCCGAGGAGCGTGTAGTCCGGCACGACGCGCTTCGCCTGCAGGCCTGCCTGGTAGACCAGGATCATCCCGAGAAAGCCCATCGTGACCGACAGGAAGAAGACCGAGCGATTGCCGATCTCGTACATCTGTCGGGCGAGCGCGCCCTTCTCGCGGCGGCCTCGAAACACGTAGTAGAGCGTCCGCACGAAGACCGAGTAGAGCTCGCGGGCGCCGATCATCAGATCGATGGCGGCTGCGCCGAGCGCGCCGACCGCGCCGAGGTCCTCGTACGGCGACTCGATCGTCTCGCTCTGTCCGTCGGCGGTCGTCATCAGCCGCCCAGCGCGAAGCTGGTCAGATAGTCGAGGACGAACACGCCGGCCGCGCTCGCCATGACCGTCGCGTTGACGGCGCGGCCGACGCCCGGCGCGCCGCCCTTGGTGGCGAGCCCGAAGTGGCAGCTCGCGAGGCCGATGACGATCCCGAAGACGACGCTCTTCACGAGGCCGGTCGCGACGTCGCCGAAGCCGAGGAGGCCCGACGTGAGGCCGTTGTAGAACGTGGTCGGGCTCACGCCGAGCAGCGCCTCGCCGGTGTATGCGGCGCCGAAGAGCGCGAGCGCGTCGGCGAACAGCGTCATCATGAACAGCGTGCTCACGATGGAGATGAAGCGCGGCGCGATGAGGAAGCTGATGGGATCGATCGCGAGCACCCGCAGCGCATCGAGCTGCTCGGTCACCACCATCGTGCCGAGCTCGGCGGTGTTGTTGGCGCCGACGCGACCCGAGATCATCAGCGCGGTCAGGAGCGGCGCGATCTCGCGGAGCGTGCCGAAGCCGGCGCCCCAGCCGAGGAGGCCTTCGGCGCCGTAGCGCTTCACGATGGTCGCCGCCTGGATGACCATGATGGCGCCGGTGAAGAGCGCGGTCACCGCCACGATGGGGAGCGATTTGACCCCCATTTTGTAGAGGTTTTTGAGCAGCTCTCGCGAGTCGACACGCGGCGGGACGATCCGCGCCAAGACGCGCGCGAGCAAGATCGTCATGCCGCCGGCCGTCTCGGCGATGTCGAGGAACGACGCGCCGACGTTTGCCGACAACGTCGCGAGGGCGCTCGGGTCGGGATCTTTCGCGGAGGCGGTCGTCTGTGCTGCCATCGCCGGGCGAGGACTATACACACGCGCGGCACGCCACGCTCACTCCTCGAGCGGCAATCCCAGCGCATACGCCAGCGTGAGCACGACGATCGCGTTCGCGATCATCACCACCAGCACCGCGGCCAGGCCGAGGAAGAAACCGGTCGGGCTCCAGCGCCACGGCGGCCACAGCGCCCGGGACCGCGTGCGGAAGAAGTGGAACCACACCGCGAAGAGGCCGACGAGCGGCGCGCCGAGGAGCGACAGCCCGATGATCGCATT
>JAXDMI010001088.1:0-3110 GCA_034666145.1 Myxococcales bacterium
CAGCTTCACGTCCTCATTGCGCGTCGGTGAGCCCGCAGGCGGCGCGATGAGAAATGCGCGAGAGGAACATTGCGGTCTGCAAACATCGACGCTGCGACGCTGCGGCCGAAAACGCGTCAACGCGAGAGGCGCACCTCGAGAGACTTCGTCTCGCCCTCTTTGAGCTCCGTCTCGCCGGTCCCGGAGCGCGCCGGCGAGGCGGTCGCTGTGACCCGATACCTCCCAGGGTTCAGGGGCCGCGCGATGCCGATGAGGTCGTTCGGATGCTGCACGCCGTTGACCTGAACGACGAGGTTCGTCAGCGACGCCGCCGGAGGGTTGGTCTCGATGCGCAGCGTGGGGACGCGCGGCTTCAGCTTCGAGAGCTCGCTCTTGCCCGCGTTCTGCGCATCGCGGAACGCCGCGGGAGCGTCGGACGGAAGCGTGAGGTGAGCGAGCGTGGCGTAGGTCTCCTGAGCCTCGATGAGCCTGCCGGTCGCTGCCTGGCACTGCGCGATGTGCAGCAGGTGCGTCGGTGCATCGAAGAGGCGCTCCGCGGTTTCGAAGCGAGGCAGCGCGTGCTCGCAGTCCTTCCGTTCCTGGAGCTGCACGCCGTCGGCGTATGCCGCGCGAGCGGAGGCTTTACGCTCGGCCTCGCTCAGCTGCTGCGTCCCGTCGCCCGCTTTGGCCGTGGGCGTCTCCGGTTGAGGAGCGGCCTGCGGCGTCGGCTCCGGGAGAGGCCGTCGAGCCGTGCGGGGGCCGCGTCGCGAGCACGATGCGAGCAGGACGAGCAGCAAGAGGAGGAAGCACACCACCGCCTTCCGGACGAGGTGGTGACGCATCGCTAAGCCGCCTTCCGACAGAGGCGCGTGAACATCTCCTCGAGGATTGCATCGGCGGGGCGGCGCGAGCTCTTGAGCGCGAGGTCGGTCTCCTGGACGACGACCAACCAGCGTTCGAGCTCGCGCGGACGGAAGGACTTGAGCTTCTGCGCGTGCTCACGGGCGCGGAACGTGGGGTAGATTCCCGCGCGTCGTGCCGCTTCGTCGATGCTCGCACCGGAGCCGAGCGCGGACTGCAGCTTGAGGAGCTGGCGCAGCGACCAGGCGATCGCGCCGACGAGAGGAAGCCCGCGATCGCGCGGATCGTAGACGTCGGCGAAGAGCGCGAGGACGCGACCGAGGTCCTTCGTGCTCGCGGCATCGACGAGGTTCCACGTGTCTGCGAGACGTACGCGGGTGACGTTCACGGCCACCGCGTCTTCGGTGATCGGCGCGTCTTTGCCGACGTAGAGCGAGAGGCGCTCGAGGACGTCGTCGAGATACGAGAGGTCGGGCCCGGCGATCTCGGCGATGAGGTCGCAGACGTCCTGCTCGATGGTGTGGCCCTTCAGTTTGGCGCGCGCGCGGATCCAGCCGGGCAGCTGGCGGCCCTCGATCTGCGCGCAATCCACGACAAAACCCTGCTTCTTCGCGAGGGCAACGATCTTGCGCCGTCCGTCGAGCTTCTGCGCGACGAGGATGAGCGTCGTCGAGTCGATGGGGGCCTTCGCGTACTCGGCGAGGCGATCGAGAGGCGGCAGCGCCTTGCCGCTGCCGGCGTCGTCGCCGGAGCTCGAGGCCGACGCGGTGTCCCAGCGCTCGAGCCCGCGCACGTAGACGACGCGCTTCTTCGCCATCATCGGGACCATGCGTGTGGCACCGATGATCTTGTCGACGTCGGTCTCGCCGGCCGTGAACTTGTCGTGATTGAAGTCGGGGAGACCGCCGGCGAGCGCCGCCTTCGTGATCGCGGCGATCACGGCGTCTTTGAGCATGCGCTCTTCACCGACGACGAGCCAGACGGGGAGGAGGTCTCCCTGCTCCGCCCTCTTGATCGCTTCTTCCGGTGTCACGTGCGCGCGGTCACTTGCGCGCAGCGCGCTCGCGGCGAGAGGCGGACCTCGCGGACCTGGCGGACCGGCGCAGACGACGCGCGAATGCGCCGAGGCCGGCGAGCGGAGCGAGCCAGAGCAGACCGCCGGCATCGACGGCGCCGGGAAGCGAGCAGCCGCAGCCCTTGGGGCGCGTCTTGATCTCTTCCTCGGGGGTCTTCTCGAGGCCTTCCTTCGCGATGAAGGGCTGCGCGGTACCGGTCGGCGTGACCTCGCCCATCGTGTTGTTCGCGGGCGTGTCGTCGTTCTGCGCGAGCTTCTGCGGGCCGTCGACGCCGCCGTCGACCTTCTTCACGCCGGACTCTTTCGCGTTGAACGCGATGGCGCGGCGATCGACGACGGGGTTGTCGCCCTTGAGGATGAGCGTCGCGGTGCTGCCGACGGTGCTGCCGTCGCTCGTCTTCACTTCGACCTTGTACTCACCGGCCTCGTAGCCGCGGTTGCGCGTGAGGCCGAAGTCGAAGCGCGTTCCCTTGAAGATCTTGCCGCTGGGATCCGCGAAGTCGACGTCGAGGCTCTCGATGCTGGGCGTCTGGTTCTGCAGCGCCTGACGGTTCAGCACCGGCTCGTTGTGGCCGTCGATGAGCGCGCGCTCGTACGCCATGGTCTTCGTGAAGTTGAACTTCATCGTCTGGTGGGCGGTGAGCGGCGGCTTCGGGAGCTCGATGGTCACGTAGATGTGCCAGGCGCCGGAGACTTCCTGGGCCTCGGTGCTCTTGAGCTTGAAGGTCCCGAGCGCGGACGCATCGCGCGCAAAGAAGGTGACCAGGCCCAGGCAGGCGAGGGCGACGGCGAGAAGAACACCGCGGGGAGCAAGACGCTGGACGTTTGATCGCATGGCGGGCTGCACCCTAGCCCAAAGCCCGCCCCCGGGAAATGACGGAGAAACAGGGAAAAAAACGCCCTCACGAGACGCGGCGAGAGGGGCGTCGGCCATGGAATTCCCGAGGCGTCTCCGTCCGGGGGTTCGTTGACTCCATACGCGGTGCAAGGCACACTCCATACCCGCGGGACGTCTATTTTCCCGCGGCTTTTTCGAGCCCGATAGCCCGATAGCTAGACACCGATGGCGTCCGATGGAGCGACTGCGACGGCGACGAAGTCAGGGGCACCCGACCCCCTGATCGGTCGCGTCATCGCGGAGCGGTTCCGGATCGTCAGACTGTTAGCGCGCGGCGGCTTGGGCAAGGTCTTCGTG
>JAXDMI010001089.1:0-7562 GCA_034666145.1 Myxococcales bacterium
GCGCGATCAGAAGCGCGTCTACAAGGTCACGCAGACGCCGACGGATCCCGCGAACCCCCTCGGCGGCACCACCGCGTCGGATCCGACCGAGATCTTCGCCATCGGCTACGCGACATGCAACCTCGCCGTCGGCGGCCAACACTCGTTCTGCAGCACGGGCAAGGCGCTCGAGCAGCGTGACCTCACCGGTGGCAACCTCGAGACGGTCCTCGATGCCCAGAAGATGGCAGCCCCCACGCTTCTCGGCGCCGCGCAGTTCGGCACCGACACCGTGTTCGTGAAGTCGCTTCCGTCGACCGCGACGGACGCGCTGAAGAACGGCATCCACGCCATCAAGGGCACCGATGACAAGCTCCTCGTCTGCGGTCGCGAGACGATCAACGCCTTCGCCGCCGACGACACGCAGGTGGTGTGGGCCGAGCAGGGCAAGGGCGTCTTCAGCGCTCCCCGCTGAACGTCGCGGGCCTCTGCGCGGGCCTCTGTTAGAAGAGAGCCGTGGTCGCTCGTCTCGTACCTCTCGATAGCCGGGACGCGCTCGCATCCGCCGAGCTCGAGCCGTACGTGCGCTTGCGCGATCGCGATCTCGCGGGGCGCACCGACGGGCTCTTCGTCGCCGAAGGCGAGGTGGTGGTCCGCGTCCTCGCGTCGGCGCGGCAGGCGCGCTTCCGTGTGCGGTCGCTCCTCGTCGAGCAGCGACGCGTCGAGACGTTGCGTGACGTCTTGGGCGGTCTCGGCGACGACGTGCCGGCCTATGTGGTGGCGCAGGACGTCATGAACGACGTCGTCGGCTTCGCGATCCATCGCGGCATCCTCGCGCTCGGCGAGCGAGGCGCGCCGATCGCTCCCGACTCGCTGCTCGCGGGCAGCGGCGCGGCGCTGGCCATCGGGCTCGTCGGGCTCACCAACCACGACAACGTCGGAAGCGTCTTCCGCAACGCGGCGGCATTCGGAGCGCGTGGCGTCCTGCTCGACACCGCCACGTGCGATCCGCTCTATCGCAAATCGATCCGCGTTTCGGTGGGCGGCGCGCTCGTCGTGCCGTTCGCGCGCTGCGAGTCGGCGGACGCGATGCTCGACACCATCGAAGCCGCGGGATGGGAAGCGCTCTCGCTGAGCGCGCGCGGCGAAGAGCTCCTCGATGCGGTGGTGCGCGAACCGGCAGCACGCGGACGCGTGCTGTTGATGGGCACGGAAGGCGAGGGCCTGCCCGCGCACGTGCTCGCACGAACGCGCCGCGTCCGCATCGACATGACGCCGGCGCTCGACTCGCTCAACGTCGCCGTCGCGAGCGGGATCGCGCTCTACGAAGCGACGCGGCGTCGTTGACCGCCGCTCACGATGCGGAGCGGCGGCGCGCGAGGATGGCCTGCTTGTTCCGCGCGCCTCGCTTCTCGAGCACCGGGCGGATGCGCTTCGCGAAGTCGGGCATGAGGTAGGCCATCGTGGCGAGCCGTCCCGAGCGGCGCGGCAACGCGATCTCGTCGATGCGCTCGTCGATGCAGCGGAGCACGCCGTCGGCGACGTCCTCCGCGGTGATCATCGGCTGCGACAAGACGATGTCGGGCACCGACTCGAGATCGCCCAGAAAACCCGTGTCGACGGGGCCGGGACAGACGCAGCCGACGTGGATGCCTCGATGCTCCATCTCGTAGCCGACGGCACGCGCAAACGCGCGGAGGCCCGCCTTGGATGCGCTGTACGTCGCCTCGCCGGGCACCGGCACCATGCCCGCAATGCTCGCGAGCTGGATGATGGATCCGCCCTTTTCGAGATGCGGTAGCGCGGCGCGCGTGAGGACGATGGGCGACGTGAGGTTCGTGTTGATGATGTCCGCGAGCTGGCTCGGCTCGAACTTGTCGATCTCGCCGCGATGATTGAGCCCCGCGTTGTTGACGAGGACGTCGAGGCGTCCGAACTTCTCGACCACACGTCGCGGCAGATCCTGGAGCGCTGCGAGGTCGAGCACGTCGAGCGGGAACGCCGCGGCTCCTTCACCGAGCTTCTTCGCCTCGGCCTCGAGCTTCGAGGCGGTGCGGGCGACGAGCGCGACGCGACCTCCGCGAGCGACCCACTTCTGCGCGATGGCGAGGCCGATGCCCGAGGATGCGCCGGTGACGATCGCGACCTTTCCGTCCATGCGGCGAACCTAACACGCGCCGTGCTAGAAACCGCCCCGCCCGCCATGAAGCTCGGACGCCGCGCGATGATCGGAGTGGCGCTCCTCGCCGCTGTGGCTGCGGTCGCGGTGTACTTCGCGTTCGGGCGTCGCGTCGCGAATCATCCTGATTTGCCCGAGTACACGGTGCCGCGCTTCGAGGTACGGCCGGGGCGGGACACGCCGTTCGAGCTCGCGGCCGTGCCCGCGGTTCCGGTCACGACGAAGCTCGTCGCGTTCGCGTTCGCGATGGGCGACGGCGACAGCGAGCCGAGCCCGGTCGAGGCGACGGTCGCCATGGCACCCGACGGTACGGTACGGCTCGCGGGCCGCGGGCGAACGCTCGAAGGCTCACGCGAGGTGCGCGTGGTGCTCGGCGCAGCCGCGGATTTCAAGCGCTACGAGGACGCGCTCGGTGCTGCGCGTGCAGGAACGAGCGACGGCCAGGTGCGCGTGCTCGTCGTACCGATCGTGCGCGTCGCTCAGTAACGTCGCGCACGTCGCGAACGTCGCGTGTGCTGGCGAGTCAGCTGCCCTTCGCCGTGCAGCGGAGGATGCAGTTGAAGTCGCCCTTGCAACCGCACTTGTCGGCGGCCTTGGGAGCGGGCTTCGAGACGAGCGCATCGCTCGAGGAGGACTTCTTCGACGCGACGCCGCTGCTCTGGACTTTGGTGCCGGAGAACGAGGCCTTCGCGCCGCCCTTGCCCTTCTTGCCCTTGCCCTTGCTGACGGTCGACGACTTCGTGTCCTCATCGGAAGAGGAGCTGGCGTTCGACGCGGCGACCGGCGCGATCACGGGCGCGGCGGGAGCGACGACGACGGGCGCGGGCGGAGTGACCGGCGCCATGATCGCGTTCGCGGCGGTGTGCGCGACGGGCTCTTCGCCCTTGAACGCAGCGGCGAGGCCGACGCTGCAGAGAACGAGAGCGACCGCGGCGGCGGCGATTCCGGCCATCGCGCGTTTGCCGAGCTTGAAGCCGCCGGGCATCGAGATGCCCTCGCCGGCGCCAGCGCTCGAGAAAGGACCGTCGACGTCCGCGGCGAACGCGGCGGGCGGCGGCTCGCTGAAGAGCGGAGCGACCGAGCGCACGGCGGCGCGCGGAGGCTGCGACGCGAGCGCCTTGAGATCGATGACGCCTTCGTCGTCCTGCGCGATGAACGCACTGGAGAGGGGAGCGAGCTCCGGGGCGGGGGTCTTGACGCGGGCGGCGCCCTTCAGCGAATCGACGGTGAAGAGGACCGACGTCTCGTTGCGTGCGGCGACGCCGCCGAAGTCGACGCCGGGCGGCGGGCGGAGGGTCTGCTTCACGGACCCGAGGTCCGCAGGACGGCTCGCGAACAGATCGCGGTGGTCGCGGTCGGCGCCACGCTTCACGACAGCAGCGCGCTTCTCCTCGTTCATTTTGTCCTCTGGGCCTGAGACCAACCAAACGGTGTCGCACGCCTTGCAACGCATCCGCGCGGTCTTCCCCCGGAGCTTCTGCTCATCGGCGGTGTAACGGGCGGCGCAGGCAGGGCAGGTAACGTCCATGGAGGGAATCCCTCGGTACGCTGCAAGAACCGTGACCAAGGGATCGGATCCAGAGGCCTTCAAATTTCCGCTGGATTCCCGGGGTCAAGGCCGACACGCCGGCAAATCCGGTGCGTCTCTTGTCCATGCGCCTGAGGCTTGTGGCCCTCGGGTCAAGGCGGAGCTCCCGCCCGTACATACGATCCCCGCGCGCACAGCCGCCGGGGCGGCTTATTCTAGCCTCGCCATGAGCAGTGACGTTCGCGGGGGGACCGAGCTCAATCCCGTCCTTCCGACCCGCAACGTGGCCGTCCCGAAGCTGGTGGCGGTCGGTGGCGCGTCCGCGGGGCGCGCCTTCGCCGTCACTCGGGCGACCAGCACCGTGGGGCGACATCCGACGAATGACTTCGTCATCGACGACCCGCGCGTCAGCGGAGCGCATCTCGAGCTCACGCGCGTGCCCACCGGCGTGCGCGTGCGCGATCTCGAGAGCACCAACGGGACGTGGCTCGGACCGAGCCGCATCATCGAAGCGGAGATCGGTCCCGGCGCCGAGCTCACCATCGGCGACAGCCTTCTCCGTCTCGACACCGACGAGAACGTGGGACCGCCGCCGGTCGCGGAGAGCGAGTCGTTTGGGCATCTCGTCGGTCGCTCCGCTGTGATGCGCGAGCTCTTCGCGACGCTCGAACGCATCGCCGCGAAGGAGCTCGGCGTCCTCATCCAGGGCGAGACAGGCACCGGCAAGGAAGAAGTGGCGCGGGCCATCCACGCTGCTTCGCCGCGCGCGAGCGGTCCGTTCACCGTCATCGATGCCACCGCGCTGCCGGAGGCGCTCGCCGAGTCGCTGCTCTTCGGTCACGAGAAGGGCGCGTTCACCGGCGCACACGAGCGACAGATTGGGTTCTTCGAAGCGGCACGCGGCGGCACGGTGTTCCTCGACGAAGTCGGTGAGCTTCCGTCGGTGCTGCAGTCCAAGTTCTTGCGCGTCCTCGAGCGGCGCGAGATCACGCGCGTCGGCGGGAACGCGCCGCTCCCCATCGACGTCCGCGTGCTCGCCGCCACCAATCGCGATCTCCGCAACGCCATCGACAAGGGACGCTTTCGCGAGGACCTCTACTTCCGTCTCGCGCAGGTGCGCGTGTTCGTCCCTCCGCTGCGCCAGCGCGTCGAGGACCTTCCGCTCATCGCCGCGAAGCTGCTCGCACGCGCCGACTCCGACGTGATGATCGACGTCGAAGCCCTCGAGCATCTCTCCGCGATGCCGTGGCCGGGCAACGTGCGCGAGCTGAACAACGTGCTCCTTCGTGCCGCTGCGATGGCGCAGGACGGCGTCATCCGCCGGCTCGACGTCGCGGGCGAAGGCGAGGGCTTTCGCGGAACGGCCGGCGAGCGCATGCCGCTCGACCTCTCGGGTAAGTTCGGAGACGCGAAGGACCGCGCCATCGAGCGCTTCGAGCGCGCGTACCTGTCCTTGCTCATGAAGCGCTGTCAGGGCAACCTGTCGGCAGCAGCCCGCCAGGCAGACGTCGCGCGTCATCACTTGCGCGATCTGCTGAAGAAACGTGGGCTCTATGGGGTCTCGCTGGATGACGAGTAAGGGAGCCCGCACGCGGGCGGCGGTTCTATGCATCGGCCTCGTCGCGACGAGCACGCTCGTCGAGCGCGTCGCTCACGCGCAAGGCACGGGCACGCCACCGCCGTCCTCCTCGCAGGCGCCTGCGCCGGCGACCGAGCAGCAGCTCAAGGTGGCGCGCGAGATGTTCCAGGACGCCTACAAGGACGAACAGGAGAAGCGCTATGCGCAGGCGCTCGAGAAGTTCCAGCGCGTCGCGGCGGTGAAGGAGAGCGCATCGGTGCGCTATCGCATCGGCTCGGTCCTCGAGTCGCTCAGCCGGCTTCGCGAGGCGCGGGATGCGTTCCGTGCGCTCGCGGCGTCGAAGCCCAACCTGACGCAGCCGGAGAAGGAGATCGCCGACAACGCGGCCGAGCGCGCCCATCTCCTCGACAAGAAGATCCCGCGAGTTCTCCTTCGCCTACAGCCGAATCCTCCGGCTGATGCGCGCGTGTCGATCGACGGCGCGCCGGTGCCGGCATCGACGACGCCGCGCGCCATCGAGCTCGATCCCGGTGAGCACCACATCCTCGCGAGCTCGCCGACGTCACTGGCCTCCGAGAGCAAGGTGACGCTGGCCGAGGGCCGCGAGGTCGAGGTGATGGTGGTGCTCGAGTCGAACGCTCCGGCGAGCAAGCCTCCGCCGCCGGTCGCCGAGCCTCCGCCGCCGGTCGCGAGCGCTCCGCGCGACAACACGCTCGCGTTCGTGGCGCTCGGCGCGGGCGGCGCGCTCGTCGTGACGGGGCTCGTTCTCCTCGGCATCCGCGAAGGCGACATCTCGGACATCAACAAGGCGTGCGGCTCCGACGGCACGTGCCCGGCCGCGCAGCAGTCGAGCCTGCAGTCGAGCCACGATCAAGCTGCGCTCTTCGGTCCGCTCGGCATCGGCATGGCGGTCGTCGGGCTCGCAGCCGCGGGCACCGGTGTCTATCTGTTGCTCCGTCGCGCCCCTGCGGCCGAGGCGCCGCCCGCGAAAGGGACCACGACTACATCGCCCTCCAACGGAGGCCTGCGCATCTCTACGCGGCCCGTCTACGGCGGTGCGCTGCTCGGTCTCGGGGCTTCGTTCTGAGGAGCCGCTCGCGGTTTGTCCGCGCATTGCGTTAGGATGGAGGGGATGGGGTCGCCTTCGGCAATCCCCCCCGACGTCTTGCTGGGGGGCAAGATTCGTCTCATCCAACGCATCGGACGCGGTGGAATGGGCGACGTCTGGATGGCGCGCAACGAGTCGACCCAGGCCGAGGTCGCCGTCAAGACGCTGCAGCGCAACGAGCGCACCCCGACCAACGACGAACGCTTTCGTCGCGAGGCTCGGCTCGCTGCGACTATCTCGCATCGCAACGTCGTCCGGATCTTCGATCTCGTCGACGAGTCGGACGGCACGCTCGGTCTCGTCATGGAGCTCCTGCGCGGCGGCACGCTCGAAGCGTGCATGCGCGAGCGCGGACCGCTCTCGACGATGCATGCCGTTGCCGTCGCCGCGCCGATCCTCTCGGCGCTGGCCCACGTCCACGAGAAGGGCATCGTCCATCGCGACGTGAAGCCCGCCAACATGTTCTTCGCGGTCGAGCCGGACGGTCACGTCATCCCGAAGATCCTCGACTTCGGTATCGCGAAGCTGCCCGCGGCCAGCTCGCCGCTCACCATCGACGGCAGCGTGCTCGGAACGCCGCACTACATGGCGCCCGAACAGATCCGCGGTGCGGAGGACATCGACGGCCGCAGCGACATGTTCTCGATGGCCGCCGTGCTCTACGAGATGCTCACCGGCGTTCGCGTCTTCCAGCGCGACTCCGCCGCGGCATCACTGGCGGCGGTGCTCGAGCACGAGGTCGATCCGGATCCGCGCATCGAGCCGCGCTTGTGGCTCGCCATCTCACGCGCGCTCGCCAAGCGACCGTACGAGCGCTTCGCTTCGTGCGCCGAGTTCGCCGATGCCATCCGCCGCGCGGTGGAGGCCAGCGATGATGACTTCGCGCACGCGCTGCAGGAGCTGCGCCCGCGCAGCGACGCGATCCCCGAGACCGACTCGATGCGGAGCAGCGCACTGCCGTCGGGCTCCGGCTCGCGCGCGCGGAAGAAGGCGGTCCAGCCGCGGAGCGCGCTGTGGACGCTCGCTGCGGCGACCGGCGCAGCGGTCCTCGCGGTGACGGGGACGCTCGCGGTGACACGCTCGTCGACGCCGGCCGCGCGCGCCGACGAGTCGCGCGCCTTGCCGAGCGCCTCGCCGTCGTCGACGACAGCCGGCAGCGGAGGAGGGGAGAGCGCGATCACGTCGATCG
>JAXDMI010001090.1:0-8850 GCA_034666145.1 Myxococcales bacterium
TGAAGGCCGAGAGCCTCGAGCCGCTCGCGCGCGTCGTCTCCGGCGCCACCGCCGGCGTCGAACCGAACCTCATGGGCGAGGGACCGATCCCGGCCGGCAAGAAGGCGCTCGCACGCGCGGGGTGGACGGTGGCCGACCTCGATCTCGTCGAGCTCAACGAGGCGTTCGCGGCGCAGTCGCTCGCGTGCATCCGCGGCCTCGAGCTCGATGCAGCACGCGTCAACGTGCGCGGCGGTGCCATCGCGCTCGGACATCCCATCGGCTCGAGCGGCTGCCGCATCCTCGTGACGCTGCTCCATGCGATGAAGGCCAAGGGCGCGAAGCGCGGAATGGCTGCATTGTGCATCGGAGTCGGGCAGGGCATCGCGATGTGCGTCGAGCGCTAGTCATGACGCCCGCCGGCGCGAACCGCGACGCCCGACGGGCGGAGCCGCCTCCTGGTCCGCCGTGGGACTTGCCGCTCGAAGAGGCGCCGTTCGCGTTCGTCGATCTCGAGATGACCGGGCTCGACCCGACCAAGGATCGCGTCGTCGAGATCTGCGTGGAGCGCGTGCGCGCGGGCGCCGTCGAGCAGCGCCTCCACACGCTGGTACGCCCCGAGGGCATGGTACCGGCAGACGCGGTGGGCAACACGCACGTGCACGGGATCGAAGCCGAGGCGCTCCGCGATGCGCCGGTGTTCGCCGATCTCACGGAGCAAGTCGCTGCGCTGTTCGACGGGGCCATCCTCGTTGCGCACGGCGCGTCGTGGGACGTGTCGTTCCTCGAGGCCGAGATGGCGCGGGCCGGGAAGCCGATGCCGTTGCCTTTCTATGTCGACACGCTGAACCTGTCGCGCCGCACGTTCGCGCTCGATAAGCACTCGCTCGACGCGCTGCGTGAGCACTTCGGCCTCGATCGCGCGCGCGCGCATCGCGCCGACGCGGACGTCGCGGCGCTGCGTGCCGTCTGGCAGAAGTGCATCGCCGTGCTGGAGCCGAAGACGCCGCGCGACGTCTGGGAAGTGCGCATCGCCCAGCGCAAGGCGCGCGAGCAGATCCTTGCAGAATGCACGGAAGCCATCGCCTCCGGAGCGCCCGTCACCGTGGTCTACCGGGCCCGCGCGAAGCCGCAAGAGCCCATGCAGATGGTCCTCGTGGAGATCGTCGCGGGGCTCGACCCCCCACGGGTGATCGGCTATCAGCTGCCGGGACGCGGACGCCGCGAGCTCCGGGCCGACCGCATTCTTCGTATCGAACCCGCCAAAGACCCCGCACGACCCGTAATCGATCCGAAAGTGGAGCCCTGAGAGAGATGCGACACGCTCGAATGCTGGTGACGACGGCCGCGTTGGTGCTCCTCGCTTCGGTGCCCGCGTGCGGCGGTCCCGATGCCAACTCGGGGCGCGCTCCGCTCGCCGACAAGTGGCTCACGCGCGCGAAGGCCGCGTATCGCAGCGGTGATCTCGACGACGCCAGCACGGCGATCGACGGCGCGCTCAAGACCGCGCCGCGTGACACCGAGACGCGTCTCCTCGGCGCGCGCATCGCGCTCGCCAAGCTCGAGTACAACGAGGCGCTCAAGCTCAGCGAAGGCATCACCGGCAGCGACGCGAGGGCGCTCCGCGGTCGCGCATTCTGGTACGCGGGCGACATCGAGAAGGCCGCGGACGAGCTCGAGGAGATGCTCCGCGACCCGACCGTGAAGGACAGCTGGGCGAAGGAGGTCGCGAAGCTCGCGCGCCGTGGCCAGGGTCGTCATCCGTTCGCCATCGAAGGCGCGGTCGTCGCGTCGGTCGAGATGCCGCAAGCCGGTCCCGCGCTCGTCGTTCCGTGCGAGCTCGAAGGTGAGCGCATCCTCGCGCTCGTCGCGACCGCGATGGGCGAGCTGATGATCGACTCCTCGAACCGCAAGGAGCCCGCCTGGGTCAACCTGCGCTTCGGCGAGAAGCTCGAGGTCAAGGACGTCCCGGCACTCACCACCGACCTCAGTAACATCTCGCGCCAGCTCGGTGCGCCCATCAAGGCGCTCATCGGCGTCAACGCGCTCCGGCACATGCACGTGACGTTCGATCGTCGCGGCTCGCAGTTCGTCGTGCGCAAGGCCGACCCGTCGGCACCGCCGGACGCAAGCAAGGTGCCGCTCTTCTACGTGCGCGGCGGCGGAATGATGATGCGCGGCTCCGTCTCCAACAAGGACGACGGCAACGCTCTCCTCTTCGTCGACTCGTCGGCGTTCTATCCGCTCGCCCTCGACGACGCGATGCTGAAGCGCTCCGGCGCCGACCTCGCGCAGTTCCGCAACGAGCCCGGCGCGCCCGCCGCGTGGAAGCTCGGCATGCTCCCCTACTTCAAGCTCGGCACGCTCGACCTGCCGCAGGTCCCTGCGATGCAGGGCGCGCCGCTCGCCGAGTACAAGAACAACTTCGACGTCGATCTCGCGGGCGTCGTCGGCGCGGGTCTGCTCTCCGCGTTCCGCGTGACCTTCGGCGACGACGGTCGCTGGCTCTGGCTCGAGGTCGACCCGTCGCTGATGGGCGGCCCGCAAGGTCCCGAGCCGCAGCGCGGACCGGAGCCGCTGCCCTCGCCGGGAGGTCCCGGACCGGGTGCGACGCCGAGCGGTCCGCCGGTCGGGCCCGCGCCTGGACCTGGCCCCTCCCCCCAGGTCGGCCCGCCCAAGCCCGGCACCAAGCCGACGCCGAAGAACGAGCCGACGCCCGCGATCGGACCTGCTCCGGCGGGCGCTCCGGGCGCGAAGAGCAACGTCCCGAAGACGGAGAGCAAGGGAGCCGCGAAATGAGTCGAGCGCTCGCGGTCTATGCGGGCAGCTTCGATCCGGCAACGCTGGGTCATCTCGATCTCATCGAGCGCGCTGCCGCGCTCTTCGACAACGTCATCGTCGCGATCGGCGTGCACCCCACGAAGAGCCCGCTCTTCAGCGCCGACGAGCGCAAGTCGCTCATCGTCTCGATCGCTTCGCACATCCCGAACGTGGTGGTCGATTCGTTCGACGGGCTGCTCATCGAGTACTGCGCGTCGAAGAACGCGAGCGTCATCGTGCGCGGGCTGCGTGTCACCACCGACTTCGAGTACGAGCTGCAGATCGCGCACGCCAATGCCGACCTGCGCCCGAACATCGACACCATCTTCCTGCCTACGCGCACGAAGCACGGCTTCGTGAGCGCGTCGCTCGTGCGCGAGATCGCCAGCCACGGCGGCGACGTGAGCCGCTACGCGCCGAAGGTGGTGTGCGACGCGCTCGTGAAGAAGTTCGCGAAGAAGCCCTGAGCGAATTTAGTGGCAGCCGCCGGTGCCGGTCTCGTCGCACGGGACGCACTCGCAAGCATGGACGGGTGAGCTGCTCGGTATCTCGTAGAAATGCGGCGAGCACGTGCCGGTGACCGCGTCGTGACGGACGACCGCGAACGTCGCGCCGACCTTCAGACCCGCGGGCGCGAGGCAGCTCGTCGGGAAGCTGTCGACGGTCGTGAGGTCTCCCGGCAACGTGGCCGCCGAGGGGTCGTCCGGAGCGAACGTGAAGGACACGCTCGTGGTGGCTCGGTGGCAGACGCCGATCGTGGTGTTGTCGACGGTCGAGTCGAGCGCGGTGACGGTCGCCGTTCCCGTGACGAGGCCATACGTGCAGTTTCCACCGACCGCAGGCGTGGTGGGATTGGACGTCGCCTCCTGCGCCGGCGTCGGGTTGCTGGGCGTGTCCGACGTGCCCGACGACGCAGCGGGGGTGCCGCTCGAGCCGCCCGCCGGGACAGGGTCCTCGACGCGCGCGCCGCAAGCGAGGAGGAGGACCGGGAGAAGAAGGAGGGCGAAGCTGGGGCGAGTCATGTTCGGCGCAGGAGCAACGGTCGTGCCGCGCGTCGCGCGCGCCGATGTCCTGCGAACCGGGGCGATCGTCGCTCTCCGCTGCGCCAGAGTGAGCCGCACGACTCACCCGCGATCGGGGCCCGTCGTCGCTACCGATGGTCCTCGCTCCGCATTTCACGGTCTACGGTGTCACGCCACGCTGGGAGCCACGGCGTAGAGGTCGTCCACGTCGAACGCGATCGCATCGTCAAATTCGACGCGCTCGCCCGCCCGGACTTCACGCTCTTCCCACCGGTTGCCCGAGCGGCTCACGACCGTGACGCGCTTGGCCCGGTGCGAGATCACGAACACCGCTTCGAGCGAGCCGAGCTGCTTGTATTGCGAGAGCTTGTCTCCGCGGTCGTAGTCCTCCGTCGAAGGGTTCGTGACCTCGACGAGGAATCGCGGATTCGTGATCGCGTTCGGGTCGTCCGCGGCCGGGGCAGCCGGGCCGCATACGATTGACACGTCCGGGTACGTGGCGAGGTCCGACGACGCGACCCGGATCTTCACGTCGGAAGAGAACACCGTGCACGGCGCCGGCAGCTTCGCGGAGATCAATCGGACGAACTGCATCGCGAGCGCGCCATGCTCGGGCGTGCCGCCCGCCATCGCGAAAATTTCGCCGTCGGAGTACTCGAGCTTCAGAGGCGACTCGGTCTCGAGGCGGCGGTAATCCGCGTAGGCGTGGTGGTAGCGGCGGGCAGTCGACATCGCACGAGAATCATAGCCTTCGTCATCGAGGCCTGCACCTACCGCTCACTCCGCGACCCAGTCCGACTCCGCGACGCCCTGAGCATCGAGTAGCCCGCGCCGTCGGCGAGGATGCGCAGCGCGACCGGATCCGGGAGAGGCGCGACGCCGCCGCGTCCGACCATCATCGACACGTGAGCCTTCGATCCGCTCACGTGCTCGAGATCGGCGCGCCACGCTTCTCTCGGCTTCGCGCGTCCTGACACCACCTCATGATATCGTGGCGGCCCCCATGAGCCATCCCGAGCCGAGCGTCGCCACGCGACTCGACGAGACAGTCCGCGCGGTGCGCGCCAAGGTGAGCGGCTTCACGCCGCGGGTCGGTGTCGTCCTCGGCAGCGGTCTCGGCGCTTTCGCCGACGGTCTCACCGATCTCGTCAAGGTCCCCTACGAAACGCTGCCGCATCTTCCCGCTTCGAAGGTGGTCGGCCATGCCGGCAACCTCTGCTTCGGCCGCGTCGAGGATGTACCTGTAGTCTGCATGCAAGGCCGCGTGCACATGTACGAGGGCCATCCGATCTGGCAGGTCGTGCACGGCGTGCGCACGATGGCGCGTCTCGGCGTCGGGTGCGTGCTGATCACGAACGCAGCCGGCGGGCTCGAGGGGAGCTGGGCTGCGGGCGATCTGATGATCGTCAACGACCACCTGAACCTCATGTACCAGCACCCGCTCATGGGCCCGAACGACGACGCGCTCGGCACGCGCTTCCCCGACATGACGAACGCGTACGACGCGACGCTGCGCGCGCAGCTCCTCGAGGTCTCGAAGGCCACGAATCTGCCGCTGCGCGAGGGCGTCTACGCGGGCCTCCCCGGTCCGTCGTACGAGACGCCTGCCGAGATCCGCATGCTGCGCGTGCTCGGCGCGCAAGCGGTGGGCATGAGCACGGTGCCCGAGGTGATCGCGCTCCGTCACATGCGCATGCGCGTCGCCGCGCTGTCGTGCATCACGAACATGGCGGCCGGGCTCGGCACCGGCGAGCTCGATCACAAGGAGGTCGAAGCGACCGCGAAGACGCGACGCGCCGATCTCCAACGTCTCCTCCAGGGCTGGATCGTGAAGGCAGGACAAGCGTCGTGAAGAAGACCAAGATCGCGAAAGCCCCGAAGCTGAAGGCACCGAAGGTGAAGGCGCTGAAGCTGAAGACACCGAAGGCACCGAAGGCACCGAAGCACGCGAAGGCGTCGAAGAAGTCGAAGGTGTCGAGGGCCACTGCGTCTGCAGCCACCATCAAGCCGATCCACGTGCCTGCGTCGTTGCTCGATCAGCTCGTGCAAGAAGCGACCGCCGTGCGCGAGCGCGCGTACGCGCCGTATTCGGGCTATCGCGTCGGCGCGGCCATCGCGACGAAGCAGGGCTCGATCTTCGTGGGCTGCAATGTCGAGAACTCCACGTTCGGAGCGACCATCTGCGCAGAGCGCGGCGCGATCATGCAGATGGTGGCGTTCGGCGAGACCCAGCCGATCGCCTGCGCGGTGGTGACGAAGGACGGCGGCTCGCCGTGCGGCATCTGCCGCCAGGTGCTCGCCGAGTTCGCCCCCGACATGCCGGTCGTCCTCGTCGGCCTCGCATCAGCGGAGGGCGAAAGCGGCCAAGTCGTCCAACTCGCCGACCTCCTCCCGATGGCCTTCCGCCTGAAGAACTGATCCCGACCCAGGGTCATTTTCCTACTCCTGACCCTGGGTCATTTTCCCACTCCTGACCCTGGGTCGTTTCACGGGAAATGACCCGGGGTCCGGAAATGACCCGGGGTCGGGAACGCCGGAAACGACCCTGGGTCCGGAACGCCGTAGATGACCCTGGGTCATTTTCCTTCTCCTGACCCAGGGTCATTTCATGGGAAATGACCCTGGGTCGGGCGAGGACGCGGTCGAGCATGGGCTTGCAGGCCAGCAGGCGCGCGCCGCCGACTAGGGGGTCTTGCGGGGGCTTCGGTTCGGCGTTGTCGCGCGAGGGTGCTTCGTCGTCGCCGGCGTGACCGCTGCGGCCCTTCGAGACCACGGCCGCGATACGGCCTGTCGCGATGTCGATGACCGGGCCGCCCGAGTCACCGGGAGAGCCTGGGACGCGCACGAGCAACGTGTCGTCGCCGATCGCGATGACGGGGCCGCGATGGATGTGCCGCGTGACCGACGACACGTACCAACCCGTGAGCGGGATGTTGCGCGGCTTCGTGTCCGTGCCGAAACCAGCGAGCTCGAACACGCCGGCATCGATCGGAACGTCGTACGCGACCTCGAAGAGCGGTACGTCGCCGGGAACCGGCTTCGACAGGACCAGCACCGCGACGTCCCTGTCGATCTCGTGCTGATAGCCCTCGCAGCCGTGCACCTCGACGACGCCGACGCGCCCCCACGGCAAGTAGCCGCCGCCGAGCTCGACGTGCAGCTCGCCCGCGGAGAGCTTGTTCAGCGTGAGCTCCTGGAGCGCGTCGACCGCCATGATGCAGTGCTGCGCCGTGAGCACATGACGCGGACCGATGAGCGCGCCGGAGCACGAGCCGGCAGATCGACCCGTTCGGATCACGCGCACCACCGCGTCGCTCGTCTCCGCGTGACCCTCGGGCATGTCGTCGAGCGTCGTCTCGCGCAGCAAACGCTGGTCGACGGCGAACGACAGCCGCGGGTAGGAGACGGCACACCCGCCGAGCGACAGCGCTGCTCCGCAGGCCGCAGTGAAGAGGAGAAGCGACGCGACGCGAGGAAGCCCCACGTTGATCAGATACGCCCAGGATCGAGGGGACTGCTCTCCACGACCTTCGAATCGGTGAGCGCTTCACCGGTACATACGTCAGGTGTGGGACGTGGGCCGCGGCCCCCACCGTAGCGGGGCGCCCGCCCCTCCGAGGCAGTTGCAGCTTGCACGGAAAGGGCCGATCTCCCTGGAAATGAGGGCTAGCCGACTCAGTTCATCTCTGGCGCGACTCCTGCTCTCATCGAGGTGCCGCCATGAGACACCTCCGCCGACTCGGGATGTTTGGACTCGCGCCGCTCACCCTCGTGCTCGGGGCCGTCGCGGCGCCCGGCGCTGCCTCCCTCGTCGCATGCAGCACGTCGTCTGCATCGGACACAGGGCCGGGGGTCAGCTCCGTCCTCTTTATCAAGAGGCAGCACACGTCCGTCACCGACCAAGGCGTCAGCGTCGACGTCGCCGGCGGCAACGGTCAGGTCCTCGACTACGACCGCTACGTGCCGGGCGGCTCGCTCGTCCTGCTGTCGCCGGCGCGGCCCGACGGCACGCTGAAGAACATCACCGCGGATTATCCGACCGCCGACTTCAACGGCGCCGACATCTCCTTCGACGCGCAGCAGGTCGTCTTCTCGATGAAGCGCGACCCGCAGGACCGCTACCACGTCTACACGGCGCAGCTCGCCGCGGGCGGCGACGGCAAGTTCGAGATTCACCAGAAGACCGGCGGCGATCGCGACGACATCAACCCGATCTACCTGCCGGGCGGGCGCATCGCCTTCGTCACGAACGAGATGTACACGGCGATGGGAACCCGCGCCGACGAGTACGAGCACGGTCGCGCCGTCACGCAGCTCGCGACCATCTCGGTCGACGGCGGCGACGCCGATCGCCGTCTCGCCTCGCAGAACCTCTCGCACACCGTCGCGCCCTGGATTCGCCACGACGGCAAGATCGGCTACTCGCGCTGGGAGCACCTCGGCGGCGTCAACGACGTGAAGCTCTTCGCGGCGAACCCCGACGGCACGCAGATGCTCGCGGTCGGCGGCCAGCACGGCAAGCCTTCGAACTCGCTCTTCAGCGTGCGCGAGGTCGCGCCCAACGTGATGATCGGCATCGCCACCACGCGTAACCGCACCATCCACGCCGGCGCGCTGATCAAGATCGACTCGCGAAATACGAGCGATCCGGTGTGCATGGATCCGAAGGCGGATCAGTCCGGACACGCGTGCCTCGACGAGGAGAACGCGCAGTTCGAGATCCTCACGCCCGACGTTCCGACCGGCAACGGCCCGTCGCCCGTCGGTCGCTACCGCGAGCCCTCGATGCTGCCGGACGGACGCATCCTCGTGTCGTGGGCCGACGGCCCCGTCAACGATCTCTCCGAGCAATCGGTCACGCCGCCGGACTTCGGCGTCTACATCTACGATCCGGTCACGAAGAAGAACGACCTCATCTTCAACGACCGCGCCACCTGGGAGCTCAACGCGCTCGCCGTCGCGCCGCGCGCCGAGCCGCCGGTCATCGGCGACCTCGTGAGCAAGAACCAGGATCCCGGCACGCCGGTCC
>JAXDMI010001091.1:0-3212 GCA_034666145.1 Myxococcales bacterium
GAAGAAAACGAATGACACCATGACGCTCCTCGAGATCTTCGACCCCAAGGCGCCGCCGCGTGCGATCGGCATCGATCTCGGCACGACGAACTCGCTCGTCGCGTACGTGAAGAACGAACGTCCTACCGCCATCCAGGACTGCAACCAGCAGACGCTGCTGCCGAGCGCCGTGCACTACGGCGATCGCGGCGAAGTGGTCGTCGGTCAGGATGCGCTGCTCCGTGCCGCCGAGCATCCGCGCGAGACCATCGTGAGCGTGAAGCGCTTCATGGGCCGCGGCGCCGACGATCCGGAGACGCGCCGCCTCGGTCCTTACGAGTTCACGGCACCGAAGAACGGCGACGCCAACGTCGTGCGCTTCGCCGTGCGCGATCGCGTGGTCACGCCCGTCGAGGTCAGCGCCGAGATCCTGCGGGCGCTGAAGCGCCTCGCCGAGGACGAGCTGCGCAGCGTAGGCGGCGCCGTCATCACCGTGCCCGCGTACTTCGACGACGCTCAGCGCCAGGCCACGAAGGTCGCCGGTCGTGTCGCCGGTCTCGACGTGCTGCGTCTGCTCAACGAGCCCACCGCGGCCGCGCTCGCGTACGGTCTCGAGCAGAAGCAGAACGGCAAGTTCGCGGTCTACGATCTCGGCGGCGGCACGTTCGACGTCACCATCCTCGTCCTCGACGACGGCGTGTTCCAGGTGAAGTCCACGGGCGGCGACAGCGCGCTCGGCGGCGACGACATGGACCGCGCGCTGGCGGAGGAGCTGTTCACGCTGGCGAAGCGTGACGCGACGACGGCGTCGCCGAGCGAAGTGCGCGTCGTCCTCGATGTCGCGCGCCAGGTGAAGCATGGCCTCACCGACGCACGCGAGGTCGAGGTCGAGAATCCGCTCGGCAAGGAGCCGAAGACGCTCGTCGTCGCGCGCGACCGCTTCGATGCGCTGGTCGAGCCGCTGCTCGCGCGCACCGGAGTTGCCTGCAAGCGCGCGCTGCGCGATGCCGAGACGAAGCCCGAGGAGCTCGACGGCATCATCCTGGTTGGTGGCTCGACCCGTGTGCCCGGCGTGCGCGCGTACGTGGCGAAGCTGTTCGGCAAGGAGCCGCTCGCCGACATCGATCCGGATCAGGTCGTCGCGCTCGGCGCCGCGGTGCAGGCGAACCTGCTCGCAGGGCACGGCAACACCGACGAGGTGCTGCTGCTCGACGTGATCCCGCTCTCCCTCGGCATCGAAGTGGGTGGCGGCGTGGTCGATCGCGTGCTGCCGCGCAACACGACGACGCCCGCAGCGGCCCGCGCCTCGTACACGACGCAAGAGGACAACCAGACCGGCTTCGAGATCCACGTCGTGCAAGGCGAGCGCGAGCTCGCGGGCGATTGCCGGAGCCTCGCGAAGTTCACGCTGAAGGGCATTCCTCCGATGGCCGCGGGCATGGCGCGCCTCGAGGTGACGTTCCGGGTCGATGCCGACGGCCTCCTCGGCGTGCACGCGCGTGAAGAGCGCACGGGCCTCGAGCAGACGGTGGAGGTCAAGCCGTCCTACGGCCTCGATGACGACGCGGTCGAGCAGATGCTCATCGACGCGATCGATCACGGCGAGGACGACCTGCTCGCGCGTCGCATCGCCGAGGCTCGGGTCGAGGCGCATCGCATCGGCACGTCCACGAAGAAGTCGATCGACTCGGACGCCGAGCTGCTCGTGCCAGGCGAGCGCGAGACGATCGAGCGCGCGCTGGCCGCGCTCGACGAAGCGGCGAAGGGCACCGATCCGCGCAAGATGCAGCTTCGCATCGACGACCTCGACGCGGCGACGAAGGACTTCGCGGGCCGCCGAATGAATCGCGCGATCGCGAAGGCGATCGAAGGCCAGCGTCTCGATGCGGTGGAGCTCACCGTCGAGCACGCCAAGGGAATCGAGCTCGCGCACGGCTCTCCGCTTCCGCCGCCTTCACCGGCGTCGCGCTGAAGACGACGCAGATGACGACAAGGAGCATGTGATGGCGATCGTTCGATTCAGGGGCTACGGCGAGGTCGAGGTCCCCGTGGGCTCGAGCATCCTCGAGGCGGCGCAGAAGGGCGACGTGCCCGAGGGCTACGCCTGCGGCGGCGTGTGCGCATGCTCGACGTGCCACGTCTACGTGATGAAGGGCGCAGAGCTCCTCAGCGAAGCCGAGGAAGAAGAGGAGGACATCCTCGACAAGGCCTTCGACGTCCGCGCGACGTCACGCCTCGGCTGCCAATCCACGATCGAGAAGGACGGCGAGATCGAGGTCGAGATCACGCGCGAGAGCCTCGAGGCCTACGAGAACGAGCATCCGGAAGCGCGTGGGAAGTACACGAAACGCGGCGGTCCCACCGAGCCCACGAGCGAGCCGAAGAAGCCCGAGCCGACGACGTCCGAGCCGACGACGCCGCGCGCGTGAGCGGCGCGCGCGTGAGCGGCTTTTGCCGGTCACCGATCCAGATCACCCCCTCGCGAGCCTATTTTCCCGGGCGATCCTGAGTCGACGACGCTGGCATCGCGTGTGCTGATGTAAGCCACATGCTCGCTCGCATCGCTCGCTCCTCGGTCGCCTTCGTTGCTCTCGCGGTCGTCGCCACCGTCGCCGTCGCGTGCAGCGCACCCGCGGATAGCGCGAAGAAGCCGCTGCCGATCTGCGATGCGACGGACCCGTCGTGTCCGGGGGTCCCGGCCTCGAAGTCCGACAACAAGACGCACGGCGACATCCCGACCGATCCGGTCGCGGTGCCCGACATGGCCACCGACGACCCGGCTGCCACGACGCCGACGCCGCCCGCGCCGAGCCCGGAGGCCGGCGTGGATGCCGCGCCCGTCGTCGGTCAGTTCTGCCAACAGCTCGCGACGTGCTGCAAAGACCTCGGCGACGCCGGCTACGACACGACGATGTGCAAGAGCGTGCTCTCCACGAACAACGAAGACGCGTGCTACTCGAAGCACGACAGCTACAAGCAGAGCGGCGACTGCATCTGAAGCGCCGTGAGTTGGCGCTGCGCCTACTGCTGTCGCGTCCCTGCGCCCGGGTTTGCCACGCTGCGCTTCGACGGCGTGAGCGTCGGATACACGAACAGGAGACCTAGCCAGTAGAGGACGCAGAACACCGCCGTCGCGATCGCGCTCCGGCGCACGGCCTGCTTCACCGTTCCGCCGCGCGACGCGAACAGCGGGATCAGGATCGTCGCCGCGAGGATGCTGATGAGCAGTGCCT